>NZ_JBHYMF010000247.1:0-8986 GCF_042742855.1 Streptomyces sp. NPDC058877
GTGGTGGGGAGGGGCAGCGCCCCGTGAGGTGGTGGTCGATCAGTGCGCGGCGGGAACGTGCGGCGCGAGCAGCGCCGCCAGCTCCTCGTGCACCCGCGCCTTGAGCAGGGTGCCCTCGGAGGTGTGCTCCTCGGACTCCACCTCGCCTTCTGCGTGCACCCGCGACACCAGACCGCCCTTGGTGTAGGGCACCAGGACCTCCAGAGCGACCTGCGGGCGCGGCAGCTCGGAGTCGATGAGCGCGAGCAGCTCGTCCATGCCCTGGCCGGAGCGGGCCGAGACCACGATGGAGTGCTTCTCCATCCGCAGCAAACGCTGGAGCACCAGCGGATCGGCCGCGTCCGCCTTGTTGACGACGACGATCTCCGGCACGTTCACCGCGCCGACGTCACGGAAGACCTCGCGCACGGCGGCCAGCTGTTCCTCCGGCGCGGGGTGCGAGCCGTCCACCACGTGCAGGATGAGGTCGGAATCGGCGACCTCCTCCATGGTGGACCGGAAGGCCTCGACCAGGTGGTGCGGCAAGTGCCGGACGAAGCCGACGGTGTCGGCCAGGGTGTAGACCCGACCGGTGGGCGTCTCGGCCCGACGGACGGTCGGGTCGAGGGTGGCGAACAGCGCGTTCTCCACGAGCACCCCCGCACCGGTGAGCCGGTTGAGCAGGGACGACTTTCCGGCGTTGGTGTACCCGGCGATGGCGACCGACGGCACCTTGTTCCGGCGGCGCTCCTGCCGCTTGATGTCACGGCCGGTCTTCATCTCCGCGATCTCCCGGCGCATCTTCGCCATCTTCTCGCGGATCCGACGCCGGTCGGTCTCGATCTTGGTCTCACCGGGACCGCGGGTGGCCATGCCGCCGCCACCGCCGCCGCCCATCTGACGCGAGAGCGACTGGCCCCAGCCGCGCAGTCGCGGAAGCATGTACTGCATCTGTGCGAGTGCGACCTGCGCCTTGCCCTCTCGGGACTTGGCGTGCTGGGCGAAGATGTCGAGGATGAGGGCGGTCCTGTCGACCACCTTCACCTTGACGACGTCTTCGAGGGCGATGAGCTGGCCGGGGCTGAGCTCACCGTCGCAGACCACGGTGTCGGCGCCGGTTTCGAGCACGATGTCGCGCAGCTCGCGCGCCTTGCCCGAACCGATGAAGGTGGCCGGGTCCGGCTTGTCCCGGCGCTGGATCACGCCGTCGAGCACGAGGGCGCCCGCCGTCTCGGCAAGGGCCGCGAGCTCCGCGAGGGAGTTCTCCGCGTCCTGTACCGTCCCCGAGGTCCAGACGCCGACCAGCACGACGCGCTCCAAGCGCAGCTGGCGGTACTCGACCTCGGTGACGTCCTCGAGCTCGGTGGAGAGCCCGGCGACACGGCGCAGGGCCGCTCGCTCGGAGCGGTCGAACTGATCGCCGTCCCGCTCTCCGTCGATCTCGTGGCTCCAGGCGACGTCCTCTTCCATCAGGGCATCGGCCCGAAGGCTCTCGGTACGGCTCGTCTCCGCGAAGCTCTGGTTGCCCTGGGAAGGGGAAGAAGAGGAGGTCATTGGATCCTTACGTCGGATGAAGAAATGTGTCCGTACTGGTCAGAACGCTCGCGGGCACCGGAAGATTCCCCACCGCGTCGCCGACCTGAAGATGGTGACACGGCCGGGACGGGGCCGTCACCCCGGTTTCGGGGCGTTCGCGGCGGTGTCGACCGGGCGGCTGCGCCAGTCGGGATGCCCGGGCATGACCGGGGTCTTCGCGTCGTAGAGCCAGCCCTGGAAGAAGGCACCGAGGTCCCGACCGGCGACCTCGCCGGCCAGCGCCGTGAAGTCGGCGGTGGTGGCGGTCCCGTCACGGTGCTCGGTGACCCAGCGGCGCTCCAGACGCTGGAAGGCCTTGGTGCCGATCTCCTGGCGGAGGGCGTAGAGGACGAGGGCGCTGCCGTCGTAGACGACGGGCCGGAAGAGACTGATCTTGTGGGTGGCGGAAGGGGGCTCCGGAGCGGCCGGCGGACCGCCGTCGGCGCGCCAGGCGTCGGAGGCGGCGTAGGCGGCCTTCATCCGACGCTCCAGGGACTTCCCCGCGGTCTCCTCCGCGTAGAGCGCCTCGTACCAACTGGCGTGTCCTTCGTTGAGCCACAGGTCGGACCAGGTACGGGGGGAGACGCTGTCGCCGAACCACTGGTGGGCGAGTTCGTGGACCATGACGGCGTCGACGTACCACTCGGGGTAGGCAGGTTCGGTGAAGAGGCCGCGCTCGAAGAGCGAGAGGGTCTGGGTCTCCAGCTCGAAACCGGTGTCCGCGTCGGCGATCAGCACGCCGTACGTCTCGAAGGGGTACGGGCCGACCTGCCGTTCCATCCATTCCAGGTGGTCGGGGGTGCGGCGGAGCCAGGGCTCCATGCGTTCCCGATCGGCGGTGGCCACCACGTCCCGCACGGGCAGACCGTGCGGACCCGCGCGGTGGACGACGCTGGACCGGCCGATGGAGACCTGTGCGAGCTCGGTGGCCATGGGGTGCCGGGTGCGGTAGGTCCAGGTGGTGGTGGACCCGTGGTTGACGCGGCCGGCCGGGAGACCGTTCGCCACCACGGTGAGTCCGCTGGGGGCGGTGACCCGGAAGGTGAAGTACGCCTTGTCCGAGGGGTGGTCGTTGGAGGGGAAGACCCGGTGTGCGGCGTTGGCCTGGTTGGCCATGGCGAGGCCGTCGCTGGTGCGGACCCAGCCGCCGGTCGCTGCGGGCCCCCGGGGGTCGCTGGTGTGGGTGACGGTGATCTCGACCTCCTCCCCCGCGTCGATCGGTGCGATCGGGGTGACGACGAGGTCCTCGCCACTGCCCGTGTGGCGGGCGGGCAGTCCGTCGACGGTGACGGCGGAGACCGTGCCGTGGGTGAAGTCGAGGTTGAGCCGCTCCAGGTCCTCGGTGGCGCGCGCGTCGATTCGGGTCACGGCATCGAGCGGTTCGGTGTTCACCCCGGAGTAGGTGAGGTCGAGGGCGTACGCGAGGACGTCGTATCCGGGGTTGCCGAGGTGCGGGAAGAGCGGGTCCCCGATGCCGAGCGGCGCCGGGGCGGGCGTTGCGGCAGCGACGAGCCCGACCGAGGCGGCGACCAGGGCGGCGGAGCGGAGCCACCTCGCACGGGGCGGGGAGGTGCGGACGAGCGGCATGGGCCAGGGCCTTTCCGAGGGAATGGCCCTACGGCTACCAGGGCTGCAGCCGCTCGCCGGGGCGGCGCGCTCGCCGGCCACCCGGAAGGGGGTCATCCCGGAGCAGGGGCGTGCGGACCAGGCAGCGGCGCCCGCGTCGGGCGGGTGCTCACGCCCCGCGCGGTTCGCCCGGGGTCCGGTGGCGGGCGCGGCTCACGTCGTACACCCCCGGGACCCCGCGCATGGCCCGCATGAGGGCGGCGAGCTCGGTGGCGTCGGGGAGGTGCAGGGTGTACGTGTGGCGGACCCGCTGCTCGGTGGGCGGCTCGACGTTCGCGGAGACGACGGCGGCCCCGGCGGCGGCGATGGCCTCGGTGAGGTCGGCAAGCAGGCCGGGCCGTCCGAAGGACTCGGCGACGAGGGTGACCCTGCCCTGGGCGGCGTCTCCCCAGCTGACGGGGAGGGGCTCACGGCCGAGGCGGCGCATGGCGTCGACGGCCGAGCAGCCGGTGCGGTGGACGGTGACCGATCTGCCGCGCACCCGGAACCCGGTGATCGCGTCGGGCGGTACGGGAGTGCAGCAACCGGCCGGGCGGACGGCGGACGGCGGCTCGCCGTCCAGGTCGACGTGGAGTTCGGCACCGGAACGGCGGTCGGCCGCAATGCTGACCTGCGGCCGGGGCTCGGCCGTCGCCAGGGGGGCGCCCTCGGGGTGCGCTTCGAGCCAGCCGGTGATCGCGATCCGGGCGGCGGGGGTCCTGGCATGGTCCAGCCATTCCGGGGACGGGCCGGAGGCTCCGTCCTGGGCGAGCAGCAGTTGGACGGTGTCCCCGTCACCGAGGACGGTGCTCAGCGGTGCGAGCCGACCGTTGACCCGGGCGCCGAGGCAGGCATGGGCCGCGTCGCCGTGCTGTGCGTAGGCCGCGTCGACACAACTGGCGCCGGCGGGCAGGCTGATCGTGCCGGGGGTGCTGCCGTCTGCGCGGAAGACGGTGATCTCGTCGTCCTCGGCGAGGTCGGCGCGGAGCGAGGTCCAGAAGGTGTCGGGGTCGGGGGCGGACTGCTGCCAGTCGAGGAGCCGGGAGAGCCAGCCCGGGCGGGTGGGGTCGACGCGCTCTGCGTGCTCGCCGAGCACGGCAGGGGTGCCGGACTGCTCGGTGGACACCTGGCCCACATGGGGGTTGCCGAGGGCGACGACTCCTGCTTCGGCGACCTTGTGCATGCGATGGGTGCGGATGAGGACCTCGGCGACGGTGCCGTCGGGAGCCGCGATCGCGGTGTGCAGCGATTGGTACAGGTTGAACTTGGGGGCCGCGATGAAGTCCTTGAACTCGGAGATCACCGGTGTGAAGCAGGTGTGGAGCTCGCCGAGCACCGCGTAGCAATCGGCGTCCTCGGCGACCAGGACGAGCAGCCGGCCGAAGTCACAGCCGCGCAGTTCGCCCCGCTTGAGGCGGACCCGGTGGACGGAGACGAAGTGTCGGGGGCGGACGAGGACCTCGGCTCCGATGCCCGCCTCGCGCAGGACGACGGCGGCCTGTTCGGCGACGGCACCGAGTTCGTCGGCGGCGCCGGGGTTCCCGGCGATGAGCGCACGGGTGGTCTCGTACTCCTCGGGGTGGAGGATCGCGAAGACGAGGTCCTCCAACTCGGTCTTGAGGGCTTGGACGCCGAGTCGCTCCGCGAGCGGGATGAGGACGTCCCGGGTGACCTTGGCGATCCTGGCCTGTTTCTCGGGACGCATCACCCCGAGGGTGCGCATGTTGTGGAGGCGGTCGGCGAGTTTGATCGACATGACGCGGACGTCGCTGCCGGTGGCCACGAGCATCTTGCGGAAGGTCTCGGGTTCGGCGGCGACACCGTAGTCGATCTTCTCCACCTTGGTGACGCCGTCGACGAGATGGGCGACCTCGGCACCGAACTCCCGGCGCACCTGGTCGAGCGTCACCTCGGTGTCCTCGACGGTGTCGTGGAGGAGGGAGGCGGTCAGGGTGGTGGTCTCGGCGCCGAGTTCGGCGAGGATGAGGGTGACCGCCAGCGGATGGGTGATGTACGGCTCGCCGCTCTTGCGGAACTGGCCGCGGTGCGAGGACTCCGCGAGGACGTACGCCCGGCGGAGCACCGTCAGATCGGCCTCGGGGTGGTGGGCGCGGTGCGCATCGGCCACGTGGCTGATGGCATCGGGCAGGCGGTCACGCGGGGCCGGTCCCGCAGTGGCGCCGAGGAGGGCGGCGCGGCCGAGGCGGCGCAGGTCGATCCGGGGGCGTCCGCGTCTGCGGACGACCACGTCGGCGTCGGCGGACTCGACCGCACTCAGGGGGTTGGTGGCCTCTGCGCTCATGGGGCACCTCCGGCAGCGTCGACCGGCGGGGAGCGGGCCAGGCGTACCCGGGGGGCCGGTGCTTGATGCTACCGACCCCACCACGTGGCGCAGTCGTGCTCTCGCCCAGCGTGAACCGGATCACCCATTCGAGCGACAAATCAGTCGTTGACAGTTTCGATTCCGTCGGGCGCTGCCGCGTCGGGGAGCTCCAGCCACGCCGGGTCGACGGTGCCTTCGGCCACGATGACGGCCGGTCCCGTCATGTCGATCCGACCGTCGGGGTGCTCGGTGATCACCAGGGTGCCGCCGAGCACGTCCACGGTGTACGTGACGGGGGTGCCGCTCTCGGCGGGGTCGAGACCGTCCCGGCGCGCGGTGGCGACGGCGACGGCGCACGCACCGGTGCCGCAGGACCTGGTCTCGGAGGCCCCCCGCTCGTGGACCCGCATGGCGACGTGACGGGGCCCCCGGTCGGCCACGAACTCGATGTTCACCCCGTCCGGGTAGACCGCGGCCGGCTCGTACGGCGGCTCGTCGTACAGGCTTCCGGCGTGGGCCAGGTCCGCCACGAAGGCGACCGCGTGCGGGTTGCCCATGTTCACGTTCCGCGCGGGCCAGCTGCGGCCGTCGACGGTGACGGTCACCCCGGCCTCGGGGAGCACCGCACGGCCCATGGCCACCGTGACGGAACCGTCCTTGTCCAGGTGGACGTGCTTGATCCCGGCGCGCGTGGCGACCGCGAGCTCACCGGTGGTGACGTGTCCCGCGTGCTCCAGGTAGCGGGCGAAGACCCGGACTCCGTTCCCGCACATCTCGGCGACCGAGCCGTCGGCGTTGCGGTAGTCCATGAACCACTCGGCTTCGCCGGCCAGGTGGCGCGCTTCGGGGTGGGCGGCGCTGCGCACCACGTGCAGCAGGCCGTCGCCCCCGATGCCCGCCCGTCGGTCACAGAGCCGCGCCACGACGGCTGCGGGAAGGTCGACGGCGTTCTCCGCGTCGGGGACGATCACGAAGTCGTTCTCGGTGCCGTGGCCCTTGAGGAAGGGGAGCGGCTGGATCGGCGAGGTCTGCGTGCTGGTCACGCGATCAACTGTACGGGCCGGCGGCGAGGGACGAGGAGGTCCGTCCACGGGACGGAACCCGGAGCGGCCGGCCGTACGGGGAGGGGAGCGCCGGCGGTGGTGTGGCGAGGGGCGGACGTCGACTCAGCGGAGCCGGGCCACGCGCCAGACGGCGAGGGCGACCAGGGCCACGGTGGTCGATGCGTACAGGGCGAGGACGCGCCAGTTGGGGCGCTCGCCCGAGCCGCGCTGCGGGAGCCCCGGCCAGGTGTGGCCCACCTTGCGGGCGGCCATCATGCCCCAGCCCGCCGCGCAGGAACTGATCAGTACTCCGAGCATGGCGACGACGGCGCCGCCGTCACCGGATCCGAAGGCGAGCGGGAAGGCGAACATCAGGGAACCGAGTGCCGCCAGGGCCACGATCGGTGCGAGTTGCCAGATCCTCAGTCGGCGTTGGGGACGCAGCTCGACCTCGACCTCGTCGGTGTCGACCTCGACGGCGGTGCCGACCGCGTCGTCGGGTCCGTCGGGCGTCAGGCCCGGCGCTCCGGCCGGGGCGTCGGCCGCCGGGCGGCCCGGTGTGCCAGCCGACGGATCCGCCGTCGGCTCACCCAGGGCCGCTCCGTGCTGTTCTCTGTCGCGAGGGCCGGCCTCCATCGCCACGCGCCCTCCCCACTCGGACTTCACTCGGTCGATCGATGCTCGATGATGGCACGCTCGTGACCGCCGAAATGACGGGCAGCGCGTCCCGATGCCATCACGTGATCAGGCTGTAACCGCTCGTTCGACCAACGAGAGCGCCTCCCGCGGGAGTTCCCCGCGGTGATCGGCGGCTCCGCTGAGCCAGTGCACGCGCGGGTCGCGCCGGAACCACGAGTCCTGGCGGCGGGCGAAGCGCTTCGTGGCCCGCACGGTCTCGGTGCGCGCCTCGTCCTCGGTGCACTCTCCCGCGAGGGCCGCGAGGACCTGCTGGTAGCCGAGGGCACGGGCTGCCGTGCGCCCTTCCCGCAGCCCGCGCGCCTCCAGGTCGCGCACCTCGTCGACGAGACCCGCGTCCCACATCCGGTCCACGCGCGTGGCGATCCGTTCGTCGAGCTCGGGACGGGCCACGTCGACCCCGATCTGGACGGTGTCGTAGACGGAGTCGGGCCCCGGCAGGTTGGCGGTGAAGGGCTTTCCGGTGATCTCGATCACCTCCAGGGCCCGGACGATGCGGCGCCCGTTGCTGGGCAGGATCGCGCGCGCCGCCTCGGGGTCGGCCGCGGCGAGCCGGGCGTGCAGGACGCCGGAGCCGCGCTCCTCCAGCTCGCCCTCGAGCCGGGCCCGGACGGCGGGGTCGGTGCCCGGGAACTCCAGGGCGTCCACGGCCCCCCGTACGTACAGCCCGGAGCCGCCGACGAGAACCGGGGTGCGCCCCGCGGCGAGCAACCGATCGATCTCGGCGCGGGCGAGCCGCTGGTACTCGGCGACGCTGGCGGCCTCGGTCACGTCCCAGATGTCGAGGAGGTGGTGCGGGATGCCGCCGCGCTCCTCCACCGTCAGCTTGGCGGTCCCGATGTCCATCCCCCGGTAGAGCTGCATCGAGTCGGCATTGACGACCTCGCCGCCGAGCTGTTGGGCCAGGAAAACGCCCAGATCGGACTTTCCGGCTGCGGTGGGGCCGACGATGGCGATGACCCGCGGGGCGGGGGCTGCTCTTCTCACCGTCCCAGTCTCGCAAACCTCCCACACCGTCCCGAACGAACCGCACGACGAGTGCGGCTCCAGCCGCGCCGTCCGGTGCGGATTTCCGGCCGCGGGCCCCTTCCGCAGCCCTTCGCGCCCCTTCGCGCCGAGTACGCTATGGAATGAATACGGGCGTTTTCGCAATGTCTTGCCGGACGGAGAAGGACGAGGGCGAGACCTCTTCGGAGGAAACCGGAAGGGCTGCCGGAGCCGGCGCTGCGGCACGGGGCGCCATCGGCGGCGTGGACCGGTGCGGATGTGCGGTCACCGGCGGATGCCGCTCGGCGCGGACGCCGAGGCCCTGGCACCTCCGCCGCGCGGTCGGCCGGGGCCGGCGACGAAGCGGGCGACGGCGCCCGCGAACAGCCCTCGGGCTCCCGGGGGCGGTGCACGGAACGGACGAGACGAACACGGACCCCAAAGGTCCGCGGAGGGAAGGTGCCCCATGGCTCTCCTGGATTCGCTGAAGGCGAAGCTCGCCCCGGCCAAGGACAAGGTCGCCGACCTCGCACAGCAGCACGGGGAGAAGATCGACCACGGCCTGGACAAGGCCGCGAAGATGGTCGACGAGAAGACCAAGGGCAAGTACAGCGACAAGATCCGATCGGGTACGGGCAAGGCCAAGGACGCCATTGACCGAATCGGCCACAAGGACGGGGGCACGCCCGGTGAGGGAGGAGCGACGCCGCCGGCCGCCTGACGACCGGCGTCCGCCCTTTTGACCCCGTACGGCGGACGGCCACGGAACATCGTGTTC
>NZ_JBHYMF010000248.1:0-8964 GCF_042742855.1 Streptomyces sp. NPDC058877
GTCCTCCCCGGGGCCACCCCCTTCGCCGTGCCCCGGGGCACGGTCGCGCCTCCTAGAGGTCGTCGAGGAAGGCCAGCGCCACCGACCAGGTCCGCTCGGCCGCCTCCTCGTCCCAGTCGGGCAGCTCGGGGTCCGTGTAGATGTGCCCCGCACCCCGGTAGCGGTAGACCTCCACCTCCGCTCCGGCCCTGCGCATCTGGAGGTACCAGGAGGACAACCAGTCGTCCGTCTCGAAGGGGTCGGGCTCGGCCACGTGCAGTTGGACCGGCAGCTCGTCGACCGAGGCCGACTCCGCGAGGTCCGAGGTGCCGTGGAACAACAGCAGTCCGCGCGCCTTCTCGTCCCCGAGCGCCAAGGTCTGCGCGATCGAGGCCCCGAGGGAGAGGCCCATGTAGACCAGCCCCCGCTCGGAGTAGGGGGCGGCGGCCAGGACCGCCCGCTTGAGCAGCTCGTCCTTGCCGATCTCGTCCCGGAGCGCCACGCCCTCCTCCACGGTCCCGACCGTCCGGCCCCCGTAGAGGTCCGGGGTCCAGACCTGGTGCCCGGCGGCCCGGAGCCGCTCGGCGGCGGCCTCGACGGAAGGGGTCAGCCCGTAGGCCGAGTGGAAGAGCATGATGTCCATGCGCTCCATCCTGCCACCCACCGCCGGCAGGCCCCGGCCGCCGCCCGTCACCGCATGCTGCGCACGTCCAGCTGGCGCAGCACCCGGTCCACCACCTCGGGATCGACCCCCGGCTCGCTGCGCGCCGAGAGGACCTCGTGCCGGGCCGCCGACATCAGCTCCCGCTGGATCCGCTGCACCGCCTTGAACCTCTTCGTGCGCTCCACGAACGCGGCCCGCCGCTCTTCGTCCACCATGTCGGGACTGATCCGCGCCCCGATGTCGTACGCCCCGCGCAGCAGCCGCTCCTGCACCTCCTCGGGAAGCTCCTCCACCTCCTCGATCTCCTTGAGTCGGCGCTTGGCCGCCTTCGCCGCCCGGACGGCGAGCCGGCGCTCCAGGGCCCGCTCGGCATCGGTGTCGGCCCGCACCCCGAGCCACTTGACCAAGGACGGCAGGGTGAGCCCCTGGAAGACGAGAGTGGCGATGATCACACAGAAGGCGATGAAGACGATCTCCTCGCGGCCGGGGAAGGGGGCTCCGCCCTCGGTGCGGAGCGGAACGGCGAGGGCCAGCGCGACCGAGGCCACCCCGCGCATCCCCGCCCACCACATGACGACGGTCTCCCGCCAGCTCATCGGGATCTCCTCGTCGACGTCCCGGAGCCCGTGCAACTTCTTCGCCAGCCAGGTGGCGGGGAGCAGCCACAGCAATCTGACCGCGACGACCACGCCGACCACGGCGGCGCCCCAGCCGAGCATCTGCCAGCCGCGCCCCTCCGCCACCCCGAAGACCTGGACGAGCTCCAGACCGATGAGGCCGAAGGCGATGCCGGTGACGAGGGTGTCGACGATCTGCCAGAAGGTCTGTCCGGCGAGGCGCCCCATGACGTCGTCGGCGTCGGCCGCGTGCTCGGCCAGGAAGAGCGCGGTGACCAGGACGGCAAGCACTCCGGAGCCGTGCAGCTCCTCGGCGAGCACGTAGCTCACGAAGGGAACGAGGAGCGTGAGGCCGGTCTGCAGGGTGGCGTCACCGAGGAGGCCGATCAGCTTGTGGGACAACCATCCGAGCGCCAGCCCCACGATCACGGCGACCACGGCGGACAGCACGAACTCGCCGAGTGCCTCGGGCCAGGAGAAGGAACCGCTGACGGCGGCGGCGACCGCCACGTGGTACAGCACGATCGCGGTCACGTCGTTGAAGAGGCCCTCGCCCTCCAGGATCGACACGAGCCGGCGGGGCAGCCCGAGCGAGCCCGCGACGGCGGTCGCGGCGACCGGGTCCGGAGGCGCGACGAGGGCGCCGAGCACGAACGCCGCGGCCAGGGGAAGGCCCGGCACCAGCGCGTGCGCCACCGTGCCGACGGCGGCCGTGGTGACGAAGACCAGGGCCACCGCGAGCAGGAAGATGGGCCGCTTGTTGGCCGCGAACTGCCGCCAGGAAGTCCGCTGCACCGAGGCGTACAACAAGGGCGGCAGCACCAGCGGGAGGATGAGCTCCGGCGGGATCTCGACGTTCGGCACGAAGGGCAGGAAGGCCAGCACGATCCCGACGAGGGTCATCAGGACGGGCGCGGGGAGCCCCAGCCGGTCGCCGAGGGGCACGGTGAGCAGGGCACCGAGGAGCAGCAGGAAGAGCAGGGCCAATTGATCCACGGCCCCACCCTGTCACGTACGTCCGTTTTGCAGCCGAACGCCCCGGTTCCTACAGCTTTCTCCGCATCGCCCGGTGCGGCATGCCGGCGTCGGGGAACTCGGGGCCGTACGCCTCGTAGCCGAGTCGCTCGTAGAAGCCCGTCGCCTGTGTCTGCGCGTGCAGGTCGACCGCGGCCAGGCCCCGGTCGCGCGCCGCGTCCTCGACGGCCCGGACCACGGCGGCGCCGACCCCGAGGCCGCGCGCCGCCTTGGTGACCGCGAGCCGGCCGAGGGAGCCGACCGAGGCGTCGGCGCCGGTCTTGCCGGCCGCGTCCGCCCCGTACAGCAGGCGCCCGGTGCCGAGCGGAAGCCCGTCCGCGCGGACGGCGAGGACGTGCACCGCCGTGGCGTCGTACGAGTCGTACTCCAGCTCCTGCGGAACCCCCTGCTCGATGACGAAAACCTCCCGGCGGACCGCGAAGCAGGCCTCCCGGTCGGCGTCGTCCACGACCTCCCGCACGACGTACGCGACGGTCACCGGCTCTCCGCCTCGATCCGGTCCAGGGCCTTCTGCAGGTCCTCGGGGTAGGTGCTGGCGAACTCGACCCAGGAACCGTCACCGGGGTGCTCGAAGCCGAGCCGGACGGCGTGCAGCCACTGCCGGGTCAGACCGAGGCGCTTGGCCATGGTCGGGTCGGCCCCGTAGGTGAGGTCGCCCACGCAGGGGTGGCGGTGCGCGGACATGTGCACCCGGATCTGGTGGGTGCGTCCCGTCTCCAGCTTGATGTCGAGCAGCGAGGCCGCCCGGTAGGCCTCGATGAGGTCGTAGTGCGTGACGGAGGGCTTGCCGTCCGCGGTGACCGCCCACTTGTAGTCGTGGTTCGGGTGCCGGCCGATCGGAGCGTCGATGGTGCCGCTCATCGGATCGGGGTGCCCCTGCACGAGCGCGTGGTAGCGCTTGTCGACCGTGCGCTCCTTGAACTGGCGCTTGAGCGAGGTGTACGCGTACTCCGACTTCGCGACCACCATCAGGCCGGAGGTGCCGACGTCGAGGCGGTGCACGATGCCCTGGCGCTCTGCGGCGCCAGAGGTGGAGATGCGGTAGCCGGCGGCGGCGAGACCGCCGATGACGGTGGTGCCGGTCCAGCCGGGGCTGGGATGGGCGGCGACGCCGATCGGCTTCGTGATCACGACGATGTCGTCGTCGTCGTGGACGATCTCCATGCCCTCGACGGGCTCGGCGACGACCTGTACCGGCGCGGGCGCGCCCGGCATCTCGACTTCGAGCCATGCGCCACCGCTGACCCGCTCGGACTTGCCGACGACCGAGCCGTCGACCTGGACCTTCCCTGCGGCGGCCAGTTCGGCCGCCTTCGTGCGGGAGAACCCGAACATGCGGGCGATGGCGGCGTCGACGCGCTCGCCCTCCAGGCCATCGGGAACGGGCAGCGTGCGGATCTCGGGACTCGTGCTCACCCGTCGAGTATGCCTTGTGTCGGAAGCGGTCAGTCCTTGTGGACGGTGCCGTCCGGGTCCAGGCCCCGGAACGAGAGGAGGACGATCAAGATGCCTCCGCAGACGATCGCCGAGTCGGCCAGGTTGAAGACCGCGAAGTGCGCGGGGGCGATGAAGTCCACGACCGCGCCCTCGAAGATCCCCGGCGAACGGAAGATCCGGTCCGTCAGGTTCCCGAGCGCACCGCCGAGCAGCAGGCCGAGCGCGATCGCCCAGGGCAGGCTGTAGAGCTTCCGCGCCAGGCGGATGATGACCACGATCACGGCGACTGCGATGCAGGTGAAGATGATCGTGAAGGCCTCGCCCATGCCGAAGGCCGCACCCGGGTTCCGGATGGCGTCGAGCCGCAGCAGGTCGCCGACCAGCTCGATCGGCTCGCGACCCTCCAGCTTGGCGACGACCAGCATCTTGCTGCCGAGGTCGAGCAGGTAGGCCAGCACGGCCACGACGAACAGCGCGACGATCCTCCGCCTGCCCCGGGGCCGCTCCTCGGGAGCGGCCGTGTCGTCGTGGGCCGGCGTGCCGTCGTGGGCCTGCGTCTCGTCGGAGGGGGCCGTCTCGTCGGCCCCTGCTGAATCCGGCGTACCGATGATGCGCTCCGCCTCTGCCACGTGAGTGAGTCCCTCGACCTCGATGTCTGACCGTGCACCGAGGGTACGGCACAGGCGTGCGAGGGCGGCAGCGGAGACCGTCAGCCGCGCCGCTCCTGTCGTTGTTTGTCCTGGACGCAGAGCGTGGCCCGCGGGAAGGCCTGCATCCGCGCCTTGCCGATCGGATTGCCGCACACCTCGCACAGGCCGTACGTGCCCGCGTCGAGCCGCTCCAGGGCGTGCTCGGTCTGCTCCAACATCTCCCGGGCGTTCGCCGCGAGGGCCAGCTCGTGCTCGCGGGTGATGTTCTTGGTGCCCGTGTCGGCCTGGTCGTCCCCGGCCCCGTCGCCGGAGTCCCACATCAGGCCGGTCAGCTCCTCCTCGGAGTGGGCGAGCTCGCTGCGGAGCCGCAGCACCTCCGCCTGGAGTTCGTTGCGGGCCTCCGCCACCTCCTCCGACGTCCAGGGTTCCTCTCCGGGACGCACCGCGAGTTCGTCGGCGCCCGCCGGGGCCGCCGCTTCGTCCTCGACGGTCGTGACGCCCCCCGCGGTCTTCTTCGCTGCCACCGACCTGGCTCCTGTCTGCCTCTTCGCGGCGGGCGCCTTCTTGGCGGCCGCCGCCTTCGCCGCCGGCTTCTTCGCCGTGGTCCTCTTCGCCGCGGACGCCCCGACGGGGACCTCCGCGCCGGTCGTCTGCGCGTCGTCGTCGGAAGCGGCACCCTCGGCCTTCCCGGCCGGCTCCCGGACCGCCTTCGTGGCCTTCTTCCCGACCGCCTTCGTGGCCTTCTTCCTGCCGGCCGCCGGCTTCTTCGCCACCGCCGACTTCTTCCCGGCCACGTCCTTGGCGCCTTCGGCGGCACCGGTGGGGCCGGTGGCCGATGACTTCTTCGCAGCGGTCTTCTTCGCCACCATGTCGCGGCCCCTTCACATTTTGTGATCTTGCTCGCGCACCGTGCTGGGACGATAAATCGGCCCCGGACCCTCGGCAACGGGGCACGCCGCCGTTCCCGCCCGTCCCCGCTCTCCGCGGGACGGGCCCGTCCCGGTCGTACCCGGCTCCCCGGCCGGTCACCCGTCCCGCCGCTCCCCCGGATGGCCGCATCCGAAGTCCGACCGGACCGGTGTGGCCATTCGGGTCACGGAAAACCGGTCCGCCGTCCGCCCCGGCGCCCCGTACACTGGGGCCAGCGAAAGGCGTGGACGGGGACGAGTAGCGTCGCAAGCAGCCATGAGCGACCCGGGGACGGTGAGAGCCCGGGGGCCAGCCCGATGTGAAGCATCACCCCGGAGCCGTCGGAAGAAAGCCGCGGTGGCAAGCGGTGACTAGAACCGGCTTCGCGACCCCAATGAGGGGGCTCGGGACGATCACGTCCGGGGCCAAGGAGGGTGGTACCGCGGGAGCAGTGCTCTCGTCCCTCCGACGGAAGAGAACCGTCCGCCGGAGGAAGATCGATGTCGCAGTACCGTCAGGTGCCCGCCCAGGTCGACCTGCCCGCGCTTGAGCACGCCGTGCTCGATTTCTGGCGCGAGAGCAAGGTCTTCGCGAAGACCCTGGAGCAGTCCGAGGGACGCCCCGAGTGGGTGTTCTACGAGGGCCCGCCCACCGCCAACGGCATGCCCGGCGCCCATCACATCGAGGCCCGGGTCTTCAAGGACGTCTTCCCCCGCTTCCGGACCATGCGCGGCTACCACGTGGCCCGCAAGGCCGGCTGGGACTGTCACGGCCTGCCGGTCGAGCTCGCCGTCGAGAAGGAGCTCGGCTTCTCCGGCAAGAAGGACATCGAGGCGTACGGAATCGCCGAGTTCAACGCCAAGTGCCGCGAGTCCGTGACCCGGCACACCGATGCCTTCGCCGAGCTGACGACCCGGATGGGCTACTGGGTCGACCTCGACGACGCGTACCGGACCATGAACCCCTCGTACATCGAGTCGGTCTGGTGGTCGCTCAAGCAGATCTTCGACAAGGACCTGCTGGTCCAGGACCACCGCGTCGCCCCCTGGTGCCCCCGTTGCGGCACCGGCCTCTCCGACCACGAGCTGGCCCAGGGGTACGAGACGGTCGTCGACCCCTCCGTGTACGTGCGCTTCCCGCTCACCTCCGGCCCGCTCGCCGGCAAGGCGGCGCTGCTGGTCTGGACGACGACCCCCTGGACCCTGGTGTCCAACACGGCGGTGGCCGCCCACCCCGAGGTCACCTACGTGGTCGCCACCGACGGCGACGAGAAGCTGGTCGTCGCCGAACCCCTGCTGGAGAAGGCGCTCGGCGAGGGCTGGGTGACCACCGGCGAGTCCTTCACGGGCAAGGACATGGAGCGCTGGACCTACCGGCGCCCCTTCGAGCTGGTCGACTTCCCCGCGCCGGCGCACTACGTCGTCAACGCCGAGTACGTGACGACCGAGGACGGTACGGGCCTGGTCCACCAGTCCCCCGCCTTCGGTGAGGACGACCTCAAGGTCTGCAAGGCCTACGACCTCCCGGTCGTGAACCCGGTCCGTCCCGACGGCACCTTCGAGGAGGACGTGCCGCTCGTCGGCGGCGTCTTCTTCAAGAAGGCGGACGAGGCGCTCACCGCCGACCTGGACGCGCGCGGGCTGCTCTTCCGGCACATCGCGTACGAGCACAGCTACCCGCACTGCTGGCGCTGCCACACGGCCCTGCTCTACTACGCGCAGCCGTCCTGGTACATCCGCACGACCGCGGTCAAGGAGCGCATGCTCCAGGAGAACGAGAAGACCAACTGGTTCCCCGAGTCGGTCAAGCACGGCCGCTTCGGCGACTGGCTGACGAACAACGTCGACTGGGCTCTCTCCCGGAACCGCTACTGGGGCACTCCGCTGCCGATCTGGCGCTGTGAGGACGACCACCTGACGTGCGTGGGCTCGCGCGCGGAGCTGACCGAGCTGACCGGCACGGACCAGTCCGAGCTCGACCCGCACCGCCCCTACATCGACGCGGTCACCTTCCCGTGCCCCACCTGCTCGAAGACCGCCACGCGCGTGCCGGAGGTCATCGACGCCTGGTACGACTCGGGTTCGATGCCGTTCGCGCAGTACGGCTACCCGTACCAGAACAAGGAGCTCTTCGAGTCCCGCTACCCGGCGCAGTTCATCTCCGAGGCGATCGACCAGACCCGCGGCTGGTTCTACACGCTGATGGCGGTCGGCACGCTGGTCTTCGACGAGTCCGCGTACGAGAACGTGGTCTGCCTGGGCCACATCCTCGCCGAGGACGGCCGGAAGATGTCCAAGCACCTGGGCAACATCCTCCAGCCGATCCCGCTCATGGACCAGCACGGCGCCGACGCGGTCCGCTGGTTCATGGCGGCCGGCGGCTCGCCGTGGGCGGCCCGCCGGGTGGGTCACGGCACGATCCAGGAGGTCGTCCGCAAGACGCTGCTGACGTACTGGAACACGGTGGCCTTCCAGGCCCTGTACGCCCGCACGTCGGCCTGGTCCCCCTCCGCCGCCGACCCGACCCCCGCCGAGCGCACGGTCCTCGACCGCTGGCTCCTCTCCGAACTCCACACCCTGGTGGCCGAGGTCACCGAGGCGATGGAGGCGTACGACACCCAGCGGGCCGGCAAGCTCCTCTCGTCCTTCGTCGACGACCTGTCGAACTGGTACGTGCGCCGGTCGCGCCGCCGCTTCTGGCAGGGCGACAAGGCCGCCCTGCGGACCCTCCACGACGTCATCGAGACGGTGACCCGCCTGATGGCCCCGCTGACCCCGTTCATCACGGAGCGGGTCTGGCAGGACCTCGTGGTGCCGGTGACGCCGGACGCCCCGGAGTCCGTGCACCTCGCCACCTGGCCGGAGGCCGACACGGGCCAGATCGACAAGACGCTCTCGGAGCAGATGCTGCTGGTCCGCCGCCTGGTGGAGCTGGGGCGGGCGACGCGGGCGGAATCCGGCGTGAAGACCCGTCAGCCGCTGTCCCGCGCCCTCGTGGCGGCGACGGGCTTCTCCGCCCTCTCCCCCGAACTCCGGGCCCAGATCACCGAGGAGCTGAACGTCTCCTCGGTGGCGTCCCTGTCGGAGGTCGGCGGATCCCTCGTCGACACGACGGCGAAGGCGAACTTCCGCGCCCTCGGCAAGCGCTTCGGCAAGGGCGTCCAGGACGTGGCCAAGGCGGTCGCGGCGGCGGACGCCGCGGCACTGTCGCTGGCGCTGCGGAACGGAGAGGCGCTCCTCTCGGTGAACGGCGAGGAGATCACCGTCACCCCGGAGGAGATCATCATCACGGAGACCCCCCGCGAGGGCTGGTCGGTGGCCTCCGACGCGGGCGCGACGGTCGCCCTCGACCTGGAGATCACCCCGGAGCTCCGACGCGCGGGCCTCGCCCGTGACGCGATCCGGCTGATCCAGGAGGCCCGCAAGAACAGCGGCCTGGACGTCGCCGACCGCATCGCCCTGCGCTGGCAGGCGGACTCCCCGGAGACGGTGGAGGCCCTGACGGCCCACGCGGACCTGATCGCGGACGAGGTCCTGGCGACGGACTACGCGCCGGGCGAGGCCGACGCCGCCTACGGCTCCCCCTTCACGGACGAGTCCCTCACCCTCACGTTCCGCCTCCGCAAGGCCTGAGCACTGCGCCGAAGGGCCCGGCTCCCCCTCGGAGGGGGAGC
>NZ_JBHYMF010000249.1:0-8940 GCF_042742855.1 Streptomyces sp. NPDC058877
GTCATCCACCGTGGATGACCGGGGCCCGCCCCTTTCGTGCGTCGCCGTGCGCCGGCGGCCGTCAGCCGAAGAAGCCGCCGCCGTCCCCGCGCCCGCCGCCCACCGTGAAGACGGTGACCGGCTGCGAGGTGGAGATCGTCGAACCCTCCGGGGGGTTCGTGCCGACGACCATGGCGTCCTCCTTGTCGGAGTTCTGCTGGATGACCGTCAGGCCCATGCCCTCGAGCAGGTCCCGGACCTCCTTGAACTTCTTGCCGGTCAGACCCCCGGGAATCTGCACCTGGGTGTCCTGCGGACCCTTGGAGACCTTCAGCACGATCTGGACGTCCTTGGGCTGGTTCGACGGTCCCTGCGGCGTCTGGCCGATGACCGTGCCCGCGGGCTGATCCGAGTCGACCTCGTCCTTGGAGATGTTCGTGAACCCGATCGCCTTCAACTGTTCGACGGCCTGCTCGTAGCTCCGGCTCGTGACGGAGGGCAGCTCGGACAGCTTCTTCTTCGCGACGGTGATCGTGATCTCGGAGTTCTGCTCCTTCTTGGTCCCGCCGTCCGGGTCCTGCTTCAGGACGGTGCCGGGGTCCTCGTCGGACTCCTCCCGCTCGACCTTGACCTTGAAGCCGCTGTCCTTGAGGCGCTGCTCGGCCCGTTCCTGGGACTGCTCGACGACGTCCGGCACTTCGACGAGCGGAGAGCCCTCGGAGACGTACACCTGGATCGTGCCGGCGACGGCCATCTTCGCGCCGGGGCCGGTGGCGGCCGGTTCCTGGCGGCAGACGGAGCCCTTCGGCTGGTCGCAGCGCTCGGTGCCGGCCTGTTCCACCTTCACCTGGATGTTGCTCGCCCGGCCCTGTGCCGTCTCCATCGTCAGACCGACCAGCTGGGGAACCGTGACCTGCTGGTCGCGGTCCTTCTTCTCGGTCAGGGAGATGCCGATGAAGATCGCCCCGATGAGCACCAGGACCCCCGCGAGGGCCAAGAAGATCGTCGAGAGGTTGGGCTTCTTCTGGCCACCGCCACGGCGACGGTCCGGACGGTCGCCGTAGCCGTAGCCGCCGTCCTCCGGGTTGATCGGCGGCAGCATCGAGGTCTGGCCGCCCGGGTCGGTCTGGCGCAGCGCCGTGGTCGGCTGCTCCTCCGGCGGATAGCCGCCGTAGCCACCGCCGTACCCCGGCGCACCCGCCATGCCCATGGCAGCGGCGGCCGCGACCGGCTGGCCGTCGAGGCACGCCTCGATGTCCGCGCGCATCTCGTCGGCGGACTGGTAGCGGTAGTCGGGGTCCTTGACCAGCGCCTTCAGGACGATGGCGTCCATCTCGGGCGTGATCTCGGGGTCGAAGTTGCTCGGCGGCTGGGGCTCCTCGCGGACGTGCTGGTACGCGACCGCGACCGGGGAGTCACCGATGAACGGGGGGCGGACGGTGAGCAGCTCGTAGAGCAGACAGCCGGTGGAGTAGAGGTCGGAGCGTGCGTCGACCTGCTCGCCCTTGGCCTGTTCCGGGGAGAGGTACTGGGCCGTGCCGATGACTGCCGCGGTCTGGGTCATGGTCATGCCGGCGTCGCCCATGGCGCGCGCGATGCCGAAGTCCATGACCTTGACTTGGCCGGTACGCGTCAGCATGACGTTGGCCGGCTTGATGTCGCGGTGGACGATGCCGGCGCGGTGCGAGTACTCCAGCGCCTGGAGGATGCCCACCGTCATCTCGAGCGTGCGCTCGGGCAGCAGCTTGCGGCCGGAGTGAAGCAGCTCACGCAGGGTCGACCCGTCGACGTACTCCATCACGATGTACGGGATGGAGACCCCGTCGACGTAGTCCTCGCCGGTGTCGTAGACCGCGACGATCGCCGGGTGGTTGAGCGAGGCGGCGGACTGTGCCTCACGGCGGAACCGGGCCTGGAAGGACGGGTCACGGGCCAGGTCGGCCCGCAGCGTCTTCACGGCGACGGTGCGGCCGAGCCGGGTGTCCTGGGCGAGGTACACCTCGGCCATGCCACCGCGGCCGAGCACCGGGCCCAGCTCGTACCGGCCGCCGAGGCGACGCGGCTCTTCCATAGCTAATCCAGCCCTCTCCGTCTGTCCCGACCGCACCCTTGGGTGGTCCGGCGGTGTGTGCTGTTCGCGCATACGCTACCGGCCCCGGGGAGGGGTTCTGCCCGGGGCCGGTAGCTGATACCTGACCGGTACCTGGCTGGTACGGGATCCAGGGGTTCAGCCCTGGGTCTTGAGGACCGCCTTCATGACGGCCTTGGCGATCGGGGCCGCCAGGCCGCCGCCGCTGATGTCCTCGCGGTCGGTGCCCTCGGCGTCCTCGACGATCACGGCCACGGCCACGGGGGAGCCCTTGGAGGTCATGGCGTAGGAGATGAACCAGGCGTAGGGGCGCTTGGCGTTCTTCTCGCCGTGCTGGGCCGTACCCGTCTTGCCGCCGACCTTCACGCCGTCCATGTTCAGGTCGGCGTTGCCGCCGGTGCCCCGGGTGACGACGTTCTCCATCATCTGCTGGAGCAGCTGGGCGTTCTCGGCGGAGACCGGGCGGCTCATCTCCTCCGGGTCGTTCTGCTTGATGACGTCGAGGTTGGGGGCCCGCAGCTGGTCGATCATGTACGGCTTCATCAGCTTGCCGTCGTTGGCGATCGCCGCCGTGACCATCGCCATCTGGAGCGGGGTGGTCGCGGTGTTGAACTGGCCGATGGACGAGAGCGCGTTGCCGCCGCGGTCGGCCGTCTTGTCGTAGACGGAGGCCGAGGAGCGGACCGGGGTGAACTGCTCGGAGTTGAAGCCGAACTTCTCCGCCATCTCGACCATCTTGTCCCGGCCGACGTCGTCACCCAGCTTGGCGAAGACCGAGTTGCAGGAGATCTCCAGGGCCTTGGTGAGGCTGGCGTTGGCACAGCCGCCGGAGTGGTTGACCATCTCCTGGTTGGAAAGCGGGATCTTCCAACCCTCGGGGGTGTCGGTCGCCGCGTTGATGTCGGTGACCTTGCCGTTTTCCAGCGCGGCGGCGGCGGTGACGACCTTGAAGACGGAGCCGGGCGGGTAGATCTCACGGATCGCGCGGTTCAGCTTGGGTTTGTTCTTGTCCTCTTCCAGCGCGACCCAGGCCTTCTCGTCCTCCCCGGAGTAGCCGGCGAAGGTGGAGGGGTCGTACGAGGGCGTGGAAGCCATCGCGAGGATCTTGCCGGTGCTCGGCTCGATCGCGACGACGGCACCGGTGTTCTTGCCGAGGCCCTTGTAGGCGGCCTTCTGCGCGGCGCCGTTGAGGGTGGTGACGACGTCGCCGCCCTTCCGCTGCTCGCCGGTGAACATCGCCAGGGTGCGGTCGAAGAAGAGCCGGTCGTCGTTGCCGGTGAGGATGCCGTCCTCGATCTTCTCGATCTGGTTGGCGTCGTAGGCCTGCGAGGCGTAGCCGGTGACCGGGGCCCACATGGGCCCGTCCACATAGGTCCGCTTGTACTTGTAGAACTTGTCCTGCGAGTCCACGGAGCCGGTGATGGGCTTGCCGTCGACGATGATGTTGCCGCGCTCGTTGGAGTACCGCTCGATCTGGATGCGGCGGTTCTTCGGGTTGGCGTTCAGCTCGTCGGCGCGGACGAACTGGAGCCAGTTGTCGCGGACGAGCAGGGCGAGGACGAGCAGGCCGCAGAAGATCGCGACCCGGCGCAGCGGCTTGTTCACGGACGGACCACCTGGGTCATCTCGGCATCGGGGTTCGGGGCGGGGGTGGGCGCGGGGCGACGTGCGGTGTCGCTGATCCGGATCAGGATGCCGATCAGGGCCCAGTTGGCGATCACGGAGGAGCCGCCGTAGGCGAGGAACGGCATCGTCATGCCGGTGAGCGGGATGAGGCCCATCACACCACCGGCGACGACGAAGACCTGGAGCGCGAAGGCGCCGGAGAGGCCCATGGCCAGCAGCTTGCCGAACGGGTCGCGGGCCGCGAGGGCGGTGCGCACACCGCGCTCGATGATCAGACCGTAGAAGAGCAGGAAGACCATGACGCCGGTCAGACCGAGCTCTTCGCCGACGGTGGCGAAGATGAAGTCGGAGTTGGCGGCGAACTGGATCAGGTCGGAGTTGCCCTGGCCGAGGCCGGTGCCGAGGATGCCGCCGGAACCGAATGACATCAGCACCTGGGTCATCTGGTCGCAGGCGTACGCCATGTTGGTGTTCGGAGGTGCCGTCTTCAGGCACTCGAACGGGTCGAGCCAGGCCTGGACGCGGGACTGCACGTGGCTCGCCGTCGAGCCGACGACCACGGCGCCGGCGCAGGACATGAGCAGACCCATGACCACCCAGCTGGTCCGCTCCGTCGCCACGTACAGCATGATCACGAACATGCCGAAGAACAGCAGCGAGGTTCCGAGGTCGTTCTCGAAGACCAGGATGAGGAGGCTGATCGCCCAGATCGTCAGGATCGGACCGAGGTCGCGTCCACGGGGCAGGTAGAGCCCCATGAAGCGGCGGCTGGCCAGGGCCAGCGCGTCCCGCTTCACCATCAGGTAGCCGGAGAAGAAGACGGCCAGGACCAGCTTGGCGAACTCACCGGGCTGGATGGAGAAGCCGCCGACGCGGATCCAGATCTTGGCGCCGAAGCTGTCGGTGCCGAGACCCGGCACGAGCGGCAGCAGCAGCAGGACGAGGGCCGCCGCCATGGAGATGTACGTGTAGCGCTGGAGGACCCGGTGGTCCTTGAGCAGCAGCAGCACGCCGACGAACATGGCGATGCCGATCGCCGAGTACATCATCTGGTTCGGCGCGGACTCGCTGAACGCGCCGTACTGGCGCTTGGCCAGCGAGATCAGCCGCGGAGACTGGTCGAGCCGCCAGATCAGCACCAGGCCCATGCCGTTCAGCAGGGTGGCGAGGGGCAGCAGCAGCGGGTCGGAGTACGGCGCCCACTTCCGCACCACCAGGTGCGCGACGCCCGCGAGCAGCGCGAGGCCCAGCCCGTACCCGAGCATTCCGGCCGGGACCTTGCCGTCCAGCGCGAGGCCCACGTTGAGGTAGGCGAACACCGGGATGACGACGGCGAACGCGAGCAGCGCCAGCTCGGTGTTGCGCCGGCTCGGCGCTTCGATCGCGCCGATGGTGGTCGTGTTGGTGACAACGCTCATGGTGGTGAAGGCCCCCTACGGGTGCTTACTGCTTGCCGCAGTTCGAGGCCAGCTTCTGCTCCTCCGGGGTGAGGGTGGGACCCGGGGACGGAGCGGCTGTGGTGGGCGTGGAATCAGGGGTGGCGGTGCCGTCGGGCTGCTGGGTCGGCGACTCGCTGGCCTGGTCGGCGGCCTTCTCGGCGGCGGCGTGCCGCTGCTCCGCCTTCTTGCAGGCGGAGGCCTGCACGGCCAGTTCGGCGATCTTCGTCTCGGCCTTGCCGAGGCTGCCGCCCGCGATCGTGTCCTCGACCTGCTTCCGCTGGTAGGCGGGGAGGTACTTGAGTTCGATCTCGGGGTGGTCCTTCTCGACCTTCGAGAGCGACACCCATGCCAGGTCCTGGCTGATGCCTTGGTACAGCGCCACGTGCTGGCCCTTCGAGCCCACGAAGTACTGCGTCTGCGTCCAGCGCCAGGCGCCGTAGAGGCCACCGCCGACGACCGCGAGGGCGAGGACCAGGAAGAAGGAGCGCTTGAGCCACTTCCGGCCGCTCCGCGGCTTGACGAAGTCGTCGTCCGCATAGGAGTCGAAGGAGCCCTGTGGGGGCATCCCGCCGTAGCCGTCGCCGCTGCCGGGAGGGCCGAAGCCGCCGGCGGGCGGCTGCTGGTGCGATGCGGTGCGGCCGAGCCCGGAGGCCCGGCCGGCCGGGGTCTGCATGGCCCCGCCGTCGCTCAGCTGGGCCTGGTTCTCCGCGACGGCGCCCACGACGACCGGGATGTCGCTGAGGTGGCCGGCGAGGGTCTCGCCGCCGTCGACGTCGAGCACGTCGGCGACGATCACCGTGATGTTGTCGGGGCCGCCGCCGCGCAGCGCGAGCTGGATCAGCTCCTGCACGGTCTCCTGCGGGCCCTGGTAGCTGGCGAGGGTGTCTTCGAGGGTCTGGTGCGAGACCACGCCGGACAGGCCGTCGGAGCAGATCAGGTACCGGTCACCGGCTCGGACCTCACGGATGGAGAGGTCGGGTTCGACGTGGTCGCCGCTGCCGAGCGCGCGCATGAGGAGCGAGCGCTGCGGGTGGGTGGTGGCCTCTTCCTCGGTGATCCGACCCTCGTCGACGAGGCGCTGCACCCAGGTGTGGTCCTGGGTGATCTGGGTGAGCACGCCGTCGCGGAGCAGATAGGCGCGGGAGTCTCCGACGTGTACGAGGCCGAGCCGCTGGCCGGTCCACAGGAGGGCGGTGAGCGTGGTGCCCATGCCTTCGAGCTGCGGGTCCTCTTCGACCATCATCCGGAGCTGGTCGTTGGCGCGCTGCACCGCGGTACCGAGCGAGGTCAGGATGTCGGAGCCGGGAACGTCGTCGTCGAGCGTGACGAGCGTGGAGATCACCTCGGAGGAGGCGACTTCGCCGGCGGCCTGGCCGCCCATGCCGTCGGCGATGGCGAGCAGCCGGGGCCCGGCGTAGCCCGAGTCCTCGTTGCCCTCGCGGATCATGCCCTTGTGCGAGCCCGCGGCGAATCGCAAGGACAGAGTCATGCGCACCTGCCCTGTTGCCGCTGCATCGGGGTACAGCCGGTCTCGACCCACACTGCCCACCCTCCGGTCGCTCCGGTCACACCGGTTGCTTCAGTCGCTCCGGTCAGGAGCACGGCACGTCCTTTGGCGGGGACCGTCCCGGCTCGCTCGCTCCGCTCGCTCATTTTCGTACTACTTCCGCAGCTCGATGACGGTCTTGCCGATGCGGATCGGCGCGCCCAGCGGAATCGGCGTGGCGGCGGTGAGGCGGGTCCGGTCGAGGTAGGTGCCGTTGGTGGACCCGAGGTCCTCGACGATCCACTGGCCGTCCCGGTCCGGGTAGATCCTCGCGTGACGGCTCGATGCGTAGTCGTCGTCCAGCACGATCGTCGAGTCGTGGGCCCGCCCCAGCGTGATCGTCTGGCCCTGGAGGGCGACGGTCGTGCCGGTGAGGGTGCCCTCGGAGACCACCAGCTTGGTCGGGGCGCCGCGGCGTTGGCGCCCTCCCGAGCCCTGCTGGCCGCGTTGCTGCGGGGGCGCGGCGGCCTGGCGCGCGTTCTGCTGGGGCCGCGCCTCCTGGCGGCGCGAACCGCGCTGGGTGACTCGCGTACCGAAGAGGTCGCTACGGATGACCTGGACGGCCACGATGACGAACAGCCACAGAACGGCTAGGAAACCCAACCGCATGACCGTCAGGGTCAGCTCTGACATTGCCCCCGCTTCACCCCTCGGCTTGCCGGTAAATGATGGTGGTGCTGCCCACGACGATCCGTGAGCCGTCGCGGAGCGTAGCGCGGGTGGTGTGCTGCCCGTCCACCACGATGCCGTTGGTGGAGCCCAGGTCCTGGATCGTCGAGGGCGTTCCGGTCAGGATCTCGCAGTGCCGGCGGGAGACGCCGGGGTCGTCGATCCGCACGTCCGCTTCGGTGCTGCGGCCCAGGACGAGGGTCGGGCGGGAGATCTGGTGGCGGGTGCCGTTGATCTCGATCCAGCGGCGCACCGTCGGGCCCGAGGTGGCGTGGGCGCCCGTGCCGGGCGGCGGCACGGGGCCGCCCGCAGGGTGCCCGCCGGGCGGCGGCGAGGCAGGCATGGGCGGAGCGCCCGCCGGGGGGTACCCGTAGCCGCCGCGGCCCTGCTGCTGCCCCGGGGCGGGCGGCTGGGGCTGTGACGTACTCGACGCCAGCGTGCGGCTGCGGACGCGGTACAGGCCCGTGTCGAGGTCGTCGGCCTTCTCCAAGTGGACCTTGATCGGTCCCATGAAGGTGTAGCGCTGCTGCTTCGCGTAGTCCCTGACCAGACCGGCGAGCTCGTCGCCCAGCTGGCCCGAGTAGGGGCTGAGGCGCTCGTAGTCCGGTGTGCTCAGTTCCACGATGAAGTCATTGGGGACGACGGTCCGCTCGCGGTTCCAGATCGTCGCGTTGTTGTCGCACTCCCGCTGGAGCGCACCGGCGATCTCGACCGGCTGGACCTCGGACTTGAAGACCTTGGCGAAGGTGCCGTTGACCAGGCCTTCGAGACGCTGCTCGAAACGCTTCAGGACTCCCATGGGGCACCTCCTCCGTCGTTGTCACCCTGGTACTGCTTACTGATCGTATCCACGCGTCGGGAAATCGGCTGGTTCCCCTTCTCTGCCCTGTGGATGAGTGTCACCTCTCACAGGTTTTCCCACGGATCGTAGGGGCGGTCTGTGGACAGTGTCCCGCACCTGGCTGTGGGAGCGGAGGCTCGGTCCTGAGTCCGGTGTGGTCCGTCCTCTTCCTCCCGCTCCTTCCGACTCGCTCCGGGCGCCTTCCCCGCCCCTGGGTCGTTCTCGCCCCTGCGTCGTCCTCGCGTCGTTCCCTCCGGTCGCCCCCTCCGGGCTCCGGTCCGTTCCCCCTCGCGCCCCTTCGTGTCGGCCCCTTCCCCTCCGGGCTCCTTCCCCACCCGTCCCGCCGTGCACTCCCCTCGGGCCTGCCCCGCCGTTCCCGCCGTGCACTCCATGCAGTCCCGTCGCACTCCTCCTCCCCTCTCCTTGTTCTGCGGGAGCGAGGACGAAACAACGGATGTGAATCCACGGTCTGCGACGTGCTAATCTTCAGATGTCGCCAGGCGCTCCCACCGAGAGGTGAGAGGGCAGGGGGACCACCCAATGCGCGGGTGGCGGAATAGGCAGACGCGCTGGATTCAGGTTCCAGTGCCCGCAAGGGCGTGGGGGTTCAACTCCCCCCTCGCGCACCAAGGGACACCCGAGAGTGTCCTGGTAGCAACGACGAAACGGTCGGCATCGTGATCACGATGCCGGCCGTTTTGCTTTTCCCTGCTGGTCAGGTGGGGTGTGGTGCCTACACGTACGACTGCCC
>NZ_JBHYMF010000250.1:0-8915 GCF_042742855.1 Streptomyces sp. NPDC058877
ATCACTACTGCCCCCTCGGCACCAACGCGGTGGTCACAGGTGGCACGCTGGCGAAGCGGAACGTGATCCTCTACACCACGTGGCGGGACACGACCTGCCGAGGGGCGGATCGACTGGAGCATGGTCAGCGTCGATTCCACGGCTCGCCGCGCTCATCAGCACGCGGCTGGTGCCTCCACCCGTGCCTCGAAGATCCCGAGTCGGCGTAGGAGCCTGCCGCGTCACCGTCCCGATGAGGCCCTGGGACGCTCGCGAGGCGGGCTCACGAGCAAGATCCGTCTTGCTGGGGAAGGCAGGTGTCGCCCGCTCGGGTTTGGCATCACGCCCGCCGACGTGACGGGCCTGGCGGGTCGCCGGCCGGAACTTGTCGAGTCGAGGCGGTCACTTGCCGCGGCACGTCCGGTGACGCCCACGGGCGCCGGAGACGTCGGAAACGCGTCCAGCCGCCCGCACCTCCGCGATGCCGGAAGCGACTTCCGGGACGGTGTGGCGCGGGCTCCGCACGATGCGTCCCGACGAATCCCGGGCCCTTGTCGCACATCCGCACGAGAGGGAGTCGCTGCCGACCTTGGACGATCGCGAACACGCAATCGATTTTCGACGTGTTGTCAGAACGCGGGTTTGGTGGCGGTCAGGGTGACCGTGGCCATGCCCATCTCGACGAGTCCGGGACGGGAGAGCCGGTCGAGGATGGTAGGGACGTCACCGGGAAGGATGCCGGGGAGTTCGGCGATGGCCGGGCCGAGATGGTCCAGGGTCAGACGCCAGAAGCGGCCCATGGGGGTGTCGTGGGCGACGGTCGGCACGGTGGTGCGCAGGCTCGCGTCCGTGAGGCCGTGGGCGGCGGCGGTACGGGGCAGGTCGAGGCCCCAGTGGGTGCAGTCGGTGCCGAGGCGGTCGGTCAGGACGTGCAGGGCACCCAGGGAGACCCTCCGGTAGGTCTCGTCCCGCGCGGCTTCCAGGGAGAACAGCGCGGGCTCCTCGATGACCAGACGGCCACCGGGAGCGAGCCAGCGGACGATCCGGGCGAAGACCTCCGCACGGGTGGGCAGGTGGTGCAGGAGGTAGCGGACGTGGATCACGTCGAAGGAGCCGTCGGCAAACTCGTCGGTGGTGATGTCATGGCGCAGGACGTCCAGCCGGTCCCCGCGTATCGCCTCCAGGAAGCGGAGGTCGAGTTCGGTGGCGGTGACGTGGGCGGAGGGGAAGAGGTCGAGCATCCGCAGGGCCACGCTGCCGGTCCCTGCGGCGAGTTCCAGGCAGCGACGCACGGGACCGGGCACGGGCGCGGACAGGGCGTTGACGGAGACCGGGTCGAGGACGTCGGCCAGGGCGGTCAGCCGGGCCTTCTCGTCCGTACCGGTGTGGCTGAAGATCTGATCGCCGTAGCGTTCGGTGCGGGTGGTCATCGGGCACTCCGGGGGGTGGTGACGGGGGTGAGGTCGGCGGGCGAGAGGGTGTCGGGCCGGTGGTGTCCGGCGAGGGTGAGCGCGCCGGTGAACTCGGCTTCCAGGCAGCGCAGGACGTGCGCGACGCCGTCCTGGCCTCCTACGGCCAGGCCGTAGAGCCAGGGGCGGCCGATCATGACGGCGCTCGCCCCCAGCGCGAGGGCGATCAGGACGTCCGTCCCGGTGCGGACGCCCGAGTCGAACAGGACGGGCACCCGGCCGGCGACGGCCTCGGACACGCCGGGAAGGCAGTCGAGGGATGCGACTCCGCTGTCGAGTTGGCGTCCCCCGTGGTTGGAGACGATGAGTCCGTCGGCGCCCTCGTCGACGAGGAGTGCGGCCTCGTCCGGCCGGCAGACTCCCTTCACGATCACGGGCAGTTCGGTCCAGGAACGCAGGAGCGCGAGGTCCGCGGGACGGAGGGCGGGTCGGGTGTAGAGGCGGTTCCAGGCGGCCGCGGCGGCTTGCACGTCCGCCGGCCCGGGGGCGGTGCGCCCGGCGGGCGGGAGGCTGATTCCGGCAAGTTCGCGGAACCGGGGATCGGAGAGGTAGTTGCCGAGGCCGTGACCGTGCCGGAAGGGGAAGAAGCCCGAGTCGAGTTCGCGGGTGCGCCAGCCCGCGACGTGGCAGTCCCCTTGGAGGACGACGGCGCAGTACCCGGCGCTCTCCGCCCGCTCGATGAGCGAGCGAGCCAGTTTCTCGTCGTCGGGCCAGGCGAACTGGAACCACCGCCGCCCCCCGGGGGCGGCCTCGGCGACCTCCTCCAGAGAGGTCGAGGTCGCCGACGACAGCACCTGGACCAGGCCCGCGTCGGCGGCGGCCCGTGCCGCCGCCCGCTCCGCCTCGGGATGGGCCAGATCGGCCACTCCGGCCGGGGCCAGCATCACCGGCGCAGCCATGGGCGTGCCCAACACCGTGCACGAGGGATCGGCGGCCCTTCCGTCGCGCAGGACCCGGTAGTTCAGGCCCCAGCGCGCGAAGGCGTCCTCGTTGGCCGCCACGGTCCGTTCCTGTCCGGCACCGCCCGCGATGTAGTCGAAACGGGGCCGCGACAGGACCTCGCGAGCCCGGTCCTCCAGCCCTTGGACGGTGAACGGGAAAGGACTCCCGCCCGCGGCGAAGACCTGACTCTGGTAAGCATTTGCGTACGACAATCAAAACTCCTCTGAGTGGGGTTTCCTCTCCCGATGAACGCCCGCTGCGCTCGTCGACGGTTTGGAGAGGGTCAGTGTGCGGACGCCGGCCCGGGGCGAGCCGTGCGCTTTGGTTCGCGGCCATGCGCGCCGAGGCGGCAGACCAGACGTCGCAGGGTGCCCGAGGTGCAGAGTGCCCGCGATCACGGATCGCTGCACGGAGAACTGCCCCACCGGACAGCCCGGGTGCCATTGATGAACGTTTCCGCAACGCAAACGCCCGCAGGAAAGCCTCCACATCAAGCGGAGGTTGGTGCCCCCTGCGAGTGCATGCCAGCCACAGCCCCCTCCGGGACCGGCATTCCCCAGCGCGCCGATCGGCCGTGACGGGGTGGCGACAGCGGCCGACAGACGACCGGTGCCGCGTCCCCCGAGGGAATCGGTGCGCCGGCGCGGGCGTCAGCCGGTGGCGGGTGGGTAGACGCTGTCGACCGTGTCCTGGTCGGTGGTGGTCTGCCACTCCATGACCCTGCTGCCGTCGGTGCGTTCCGGGACGTAGCGGTCGGCGCGGAACCAGAGGCTCTGGGCCGGTCGTTTGCCGTTGGCGAGGTACTCGCGTTCGACCGTGACCGTGGTGCTGCTGACCTGGGTGCTCTCGGTGGCGACCCGGGTGCGCAGTTGATGGCTGACCGTGGTGCTCAGGGAGGCGGAGAAGCCCTTGTATTCCATCGCCGCTTCGGCAGTGGCGGAGATCCCGGTGACGGATTCCACCTCACGGACATCGGTGGTGGCGCCCTGCAGGTTGTCGAGGTTGATGCACATCATGCCGCTGGAGTAGTCGTCCGCGGCCAGGATGGTCCCGCCGACCTTCTGCTCGATCAGATCCTCGCTGTTATCCGGGCACAACACGCTCCAGGCCCGTGCCAGCCGGCCCTGCCCGTTGGCGACAGGCGAGTGGATCGTGGCGCAGGCGCTCGCGCCGAAGTCGGCACTGGCCGGGTAAAGGCCTGTGCGCTTGCTCTTCGATTGGCACGAGTAACCCGCCTCAGGATTCACCGCTGCCACCATCAGCCCCCTCCGCCCATGACGTAACAGCGGCAAACTACACAGTGCACACTGTCGACAACAGACGGCATTTTCCGGCCTCGGCCGAAAACGGGACTTGACAACGCACGGATGGGCTTTTCGCATTGACCACGACGGGCAACCTCCCGAGAAGGACGACTGCTGGCGGCCCACGGCATGATCACCCAACAGCGACAAGGAGCAGAGCAGCAACGGGGGGCCTTGTCCCCGGAGTGAAACGGTCCGGTCAACCGGGGTGATGCCGTGGCGGAGTCCCGATCGTTGGCGGTGTTGATTCCACACGACGCTGTCGAGGGCCCGGGCACTCCGTTGGTTCCGCAGCCTTCCGTGCCCGACGTCGCGGACGAGCCGGTCGAGCGCGTTTCATGACCCGTCTACCACCCGAAGGCGTGAACCGAACCCGCCGTGGAGACCCATCGGCTGCTTGAGGCCTTCCCGGCCCGGCACACCGACCGGCGCGAGGTCGCCGACCGGTTCAGAACGGCCGCCCTGCCGATCGCGGCCGGTCCCACCGTGCTGGTCGTGAACGCCCCCGGCGACGTCGCCGGGGCTGCGGCCGAGGGCCGTCCGTCGTCCCGGGTCACACCGACTTCGAGCGCGAGGGAGCCCACGGAGCCACTGCCGAAAGCGGCTCGGTCGCATGCGCGGCACCCACCACGGACCTTACGAAAGTCTGACGCGGCGCCCGTCTCGACTTCCGGGGACTGATCGAACTGGTGCCCTTGGTACAGACCTCGTGGTCACCACCCGCCGCATTCTCTGACCGCCCCACCCTTCGGGAGTTTGAGATGACCGAGCAACTGTTCCTGAACACCGCGATGCCGTCGCAGGCGCATCGCATCGCCGATGCCTCTTTCCGCGCCCGCCGTCCCCCCCACCCGCACGCCCGGCAACCCTCGTGGGATCCGGCCCCCCTCGCCCATCTGCCGGGAGATCAACGGTGGATGCTCCACCAATTCGGCCAGGGGCCCGCCGCGACACCGTCACACCCCTGCATCCATCATCCGATCGAAGAATTCGCTGCGGCCCGACCTCACGCGACGGCCGCCGAACACGGGGGCCGGACGCTGACCTACGGCGAGCTGGACGCCCGGGCGAACCGCCTCGCCGCGCTGCTCGTCGAGCAGGGTGTGCGTCCCGGCGACCGGGTCGGACTGTTCATGCGACGGTCGCTGCCCTTGCTGATCGGCGTCGTCGCGATACTCAAGACCGGCGCCGCCTACGTGCCGCAGGACGCGGAGCAGGCCCCCGCCGCACAGTTGGAGCACGTGGTGCACACCGCCGGGATCAGGGTGGTGCTGACGACATCGGCCTACGCGGACAAGCTCCCCGTGCCGACGGGAACCCGGCTCGTGGCGGTGGACAGGATGCTGGAGGAGCCTCTGGCCCCGCACGCCTCCGGGTTCCGGCCGCTGCGCCCCGTCCAGCCCGATGACGTCTGCTACGTCCTGTTCACCTCCGGAACGACCGGCCGCCCCAATGGAGTTGCCGTCACCCATCGCAATGTCTGCAACCTGCTGCTCACCACACCGGGAGACCTCGGGATCCGACCTGGCTGGCGGGTCGGCCAGATCCTCAACATCGCCTTCGACATGGCCGCGTGGGAGATCCTCGGAGCCCTCACCCACGGGGCCACCCTGGTCGTGCGCGGTAGCGATGCCGCGGCGGCGGTGCGTGACGCAGACGTGATCATCGCGACGCCCAGTGTGCTCGCGACGATCGACCCCGATGACTGCGCGCGGGTACGCGTGGTTGCGGTGGCCGGCGAACCGTGTCCGCGTGCGCTGGCCGACACGTGGTCGCGCCGCTGTGCCTTCTACAACGGCTGCGGCCCGACGGAGACCACCATCGTGAACACCCTCCAACGGCACTGTCCCACTGCGCCGTCGTTGACGATCGGGCGGCCCACGCCCAACAACACCGTCTACATCCTCGACCCGCAGGGGCGGCTCTGCGCCCCGGGAGAGGTCGGCGAGATGTGGGCGGGCGGTGACGGCGTGTCCGCCGGGTACCTCGCCGACCCGGTCCTCAACGGCGAGCGGTACGCGCCCGATCCGTTCCTCGGCGGCCCTCGACTCATGTTCCGCACCCGCGACCTCGGACGCTGGACGGCCGAGGGCGAGCTGGAGCACCTGGGACGCACCGACGACCAGGTCAAGGTACGCGGGTTCCGGGTGGAACTCGATGCGGTCTCCGCCGTGCTGGAATCGGTGCCCGGCTGCGAACGGGCCGTGACCCTCAAGACCGACGACCGCACCCTGACCTCCTTCGTCACGCCCGCCCTGGTGGACACGGAGGCGGCCCGCGCGGCCGTCGCCGACGCCTTGCCCTACTACTGCGTGCCCGCCGTCGTGCACCCCTTGTCGCACCTACCGCAAACCGACCGCGGCAAGGTCGACAAGGCCGCGCTCCGCCGACTCGCGGAAGGGGGCGGCATCGCATGACGGCCTCCGCCTCGCCCACGCAGGCACGCGGCCCGCAGCACGGCCGGGCCCCCTCGGAGTCCGCAGCCGGCCTGCCGGATCCGCTGCCACTGCTGCGCCGTGTGCTCAAGCATCCGCGCCTGATGCACTACAACCGATTGATCGCCCTGGTCCTGCTGGTCAACCTGGCCGTCGCCGGAGCCGCCGCGCCCGGCGGGATCGACCCACGAACCTCCGCTGATGCCGTACTGGTGAACATGGCCCTCGCCATCCTGATCCGGCAGCAGTACGTCATCAACGCACTGTTCCGGGTGGCCACCGCAGCCCCTACCTCCTGGCCGCTGCGACTGCGCTGGACGCTCGGCAAGGTCTACCACTTCGGAGGCCTGCACGTGGGCGGTGCGGTGTGCGGCACCGCATGGTTCATGACGCTACTCGTCCAGCTGGCCATCACGGACGCGGACCCGGCGCTGCTGGCCGTCTCCTCCGCCCTGGCGGTCCTACTGGGCGTCTTGGTGGTCACCGCACTACCGCCGGTGCGCGGTCGATTTCACGACGTCTTCGAACGGACCCACCGCTTCGGCGGCTGGGCGGCTCTCGCGCTGTTCTGGTGGCACACGCTGATCCTCGTGCACGGGGACGGCCGCTCCGTGCTCACCGCTCCGCAGACCTGGTTGCTCGTGCTCGTGACGTTCAGCGTCGCCCTGCCGTGGCTGCGCCTGCGCAAGGTGCCGGTGTCACTCGAACGCCCCTCCTCCCATGTGGCGTTGGTGAATTTCGACCACGGGCACACTCCGTTCGCGGGCTCGTCGACGGCGATCAGTCGCCGTCCACTGTGGGAGTGGCATTCGTTCGCGAACGTGCCCGCTCCCGGACGCAGCGGCTTTCGGCTGACCGTGTCACGAGCCGGTGACTGGACCGGGTCGTTCATCGACGACGCCCCGGAAGAGGTCTGGGTCAAGGGCATCACCACGGCCGGAGTGGCGAACATCGAGACGCTGTTCACCAAGGTGGTGTACGTGGCGACGGGCAGCGGCATCGGTCCGTGCCTGCCACACCTGCTCGCTGCCGAGGTACCCGCCCGTCTGGTGTGGGTCACACGGTCCCCGCGGGAGACCTACGGCGACGCCCTTGTCGAGGAGATCCTCGCCGCACAGCCGGACGCCACCATCTGGGACACCTCCGTCCGCGGCAAGCCCGACATGGTGCGACTCGCCTACCAGGCACGGCAGGAATGCGGAGCCGAGGCCGTGATCTGCATCTCCAACAAGCGCGTGACCTGGAAGGTGGTCCACGGTCTGGAACGCCTGGGCATCCCCGCCTACGGCGCGATCTGGGACTCCTGACCGAACGAAGGGAAAGCACACCGTGAACGAATCGAACCTGCACCACATCGTCGTACGGCGGGACCGGGCGGTGGTCACCGTCCAACTGCACCGCCCGGCCGTTCGCAACGCACTGAACGGCGCGCTGTTGGAGGAACTCCTCGGCACGCTCGCCCCGCTGGACGAAGATCCGGAGGTCGGTTGCTTCGTCGTCACCGGATCCGACGGCGTGTTCGCCGCGGGCGCGGACATCGCGGAGATGGTCGATCGATCGGCCCCCGAAATGGCGGAGGAGGACTACTTCGCCCGATGGGAGGAGTTCGCCGCCCTGCGCACGCCGAAGGTTGCCGCAGTCGACGGCTACGCCTTGGGCGGCGGCTGCGAACTGGCGATGATGTGCGACATAGTCGTCGCATCCGACCGGGCCGTGTTCGGGCAGCCCGAAGTCCTGCTGGGCGTCATGCCCGGCATCGGCGGGACCCAGCGGCTGACGCGTCTGGTGGGCCGGGCCAAGGCCATGGACCTCATCCTGACGGGGCGTCGGATGAGCGCCGAGGAAGCCGAACGCGCCGGTCTCGTCTCCCGGGTGGTGCCTGCGGCCGACCTCGCGGGAGAGGCCGCCGACATCGCTGCGACCGTGGCCGGTCTCGGCCGTGCCGCGGTGCGTGCCGCCCGCGAAGCGGTGGACCAGTCCCTGGAGGTGGGGCTCAGCCACGGACTCCGGTTCGAGCGCCGCTCCTTCCACGCGCTGTTCGCGACCGAAGACCAGAAGGAGGGCATGCGGGCCTTCCTTCAGAAGCGTCCGCCCACGTTCACCGGACGCTGACGACGCTCCCCGCTCGGTGTGGCCGTCTCGGCCACACCGAGCGGCCTCGCGGCCTTCCGCACCGCGGGGCCTCGTCTCCGGCGGTAACCTCCGACCTGCGCTGCCACCGCGACACCTGGGAGTTTCTCACCACCCTCACCGCCGGCCGCCCTCACTTCCGCGTCCCACCACGCGTTACCGACGAGGCCGACAAGCGGATCTTCGCGCCCTTGTCCGGCAGCTCGCTGATCGCGCTGCTGATTAGCCTGAACGCCGTCATCGGCACCGCCTCGGACGGCAGCGGCGACCGGGAAATCGCCGCCTCGGTCTACGAGCGGATCGAGCTGCGCCTGACCCGCCTCGGCGACGGCGACGACAACCGGGGAGCCTGGGACGCGTAGCCGAGCAGTGCTCGTCCGGTTCCGTGCGGGGGACCGGGAAGGCTCTCCTCCCAGTGGCCCGTCCGGCTTGCGACGAAAGACGCTGGCCCTAGGTCCTGTCTGGAGTTCCGATCACGACTGCGGTGCGATGCTGCGGAGCCAGAGCATCGCACCGCATAGATGCAGTCCGGCCTCATAGCTCTCCGGGGTCTTGTCGAAGCGGAAGATTTCAAGTCCAGTGAGACAGTCGTGACGCTATGAGGTTTGTGCTGCGGGCTCGCGGCGCTTGGCCGGGTCGTTGATCCACGCCTGCTG
>NZ_JBHYMF010000251.1:0-8912 GCF_042742855.1 Streptomyces sp. NPDC058877
GTTTCGCACCGCTCCGGGCCCCGTGTCCGTCGGCTCAGCCCATGAACTTCTTGAACTCCTCCGGGAGCTCGAAGTCCTTGGGGCCCTGCCCCGCGGCCGGCAGCCCGAAGGCGCCGCCCGCCTGTGCCTGCTCCCGACGCGCCGCAGCGGCCTGCTCCTCGGCCTTCCGCTTCATCGGGTTGCCGCTCTTGCGCTTGCCCTTGGCCTGCTTGACCTGCTTCTTCTGCCGGCCGGGACCGCCGCCCATGCCCGGGATGCCGGGCATCCCCGGCATCCCGCCGCCCTGCGCCATGCGGGACATCATCTTGCGGGCCTCGAAGAACCGCTCGACCAGGCCCTTGACCGCGCTGACCTCGACACCGGATCCCTTGGCGATGCGGGCACGGCGGGAGCCGTTGATGATGGTCGGGTCCTGGCGCTCGGCCGGGGTCATCGACTTGATGATGGCGGCCGTGCGGTCGACGTCCCGCTCGTCGATGTTGGCGATCTGCTCCTTCATCTGACCCATGCCGGGCAGCATCCCGAGCAGCTTGCTGATGCTGCCCATCTTGCGGACCTGCTCCATCTGGGCGAGGAAGTCGTCGAGCGTGAAGCCCTCGCCCTTCTTCGAGGCGAGCTTCGAGGCCATCTTGGCGGCCTCTTCCTCGTCGAAGGTCTGCTGCGCCTTCTCGATGAGGGAGAGCATGTCGCCCATGCCCAGGATGCGGGACGCCATGCGGTCCGGGTGGAACGCGTCGAAGTCGTCCAGCTTCTCGCCGTTGGAGGCGAACATGATCTGCTTGCCGGTGACGTGCGCGATGGAGAGCGCGGCACCACCACGGGCGTCGCCGTCGAGCTTGGAGAGCACGACGCCGTCGAAGCCGACGCCGTCGCGGAAGGCCTCGGCGGTGTTGACCGCGTCCTGACCGATCATGGCGTCGACGACGAAGAGGATCTCGTCGGGAGATACCGCGTCGCGGATGTCCGCGGCCTGCTGCATCAGTTCCTGGTCGATGCCGAGACGGCCGGCGGTGTCGACGATGACGACGTCGTACAGCTTGGTCCGGGCGTGCTCGATGGAGTCCTTGGCGACCTGGACCGGGTCGCCGACGCCGTTGCCCGGCTGCGGCCCGTAGAAGGCCACGCCCGCGCGGTCGGCGACGACGGAGAGCTGGTTGACGGCGTTCGGGCGCTGGAGGTCACAGGCGACGAGCAGCGGGGAGTGGCCCTGACCCTTCAGCCAGAGGCCCAGCTTTCCGGCGAGGGTGGTCTTACCGGCGCCCTGGAGACCGGCCAGCATGATCACGGTCGGGGCGGTCTTGGCGAACCGCAGGCGGCGGGTCTCCCCGCCGAGGATGGCGATCAGCTCGTCGTTGACGATCTTGATGACCTGCTGGGCGGGGTTGAGGGCCTGGGAGACCTCCGCGCCCAGCGAGCGCTCCTTGACCTGCTTGATGAAGGCGCGGACGACCGGCAGGGCGACGTCCGCCTCCAGCAGCGCGATACGGATCTCGCGCGCGGTGGCGTCGATGTCCGCCTCGGACAGACGGCCCTTGCCGCGGAGGTTCTTGAAGGTCGCTGCAAGGCGGTCGGAGAGGGTGTCGAACACGGCGGTCGCGGATCCTCGGTGTCGGGGGCGGTCGGATTGCCCTCCAGGGTATCGGGCCGCTCGAAGTATGTGTCCCCGCCCGCCGGATCCGGCGGGCGGGGACGGTGCGGGCCAGGGGGTCAGCGCAGCGCCGACTCCAGTGCCCGGGCCAGGTCGATCGCCTCCTCGTCGGCGAGGAGGGTGCCGTCCGGACGGGTCACGTACAGGGTGTCGACGGCGTTGGCGCCCAGGGTGGAGACGTGGGCGCTGCGCACGCGGACCGCGGCGCCCTCCAGGGCGCGCCCGATGCGGTGGAGGAGGCCGGGGGCGTCTTGGGCACGGACCTCGATGACGGTGGCGAGGCGGGAATCGGCGGCGGCGACGGTGACCCGGGGCGGCGGGGCGGCGAGGCCCCGGCGGCGTGGATAGGCGGCCTCGCGTTCGGCGAGCCGGGCCGGAATGTCGAGGGAGCCCTCAAGGGCGCGGACGAGGTCGGCGCGGAGTCGGGCCGCCTCGGGCAGGGCGCCGTACTCGGCGGCGACGCGCCAGTCCAGGACCAGGACGGAGCCGGGACCGAGGTCGGTGGGGAGGTCGACGGCCCGCAGGTCGGCGGCGCGGACGGTGAGCCGGTGGAGGGCGAGGACCCCGGCGACCGCGGGCAGCACCCCGGGCTGGTCGGGCAGGGCGATGACGAGTTCGACGCCGACGGGTTCGGGTTCCTCGGGTTCCGGAACGACCGGCTCGGTGTGGAGGGCGAGGACGGCCTCGCCGGTGCGCAGCGCTTCGATCGCGAGGCGTTCCTGCTCGGCGCTGGGTGCTGCGGCCTCGGGATCGGGCAGGGGTGCGCCGGCGAGGACCCCGGCGACCCGCTTGACCAGGTCGGCGACGAGCGAGGCGCGCCAGGAGGACCAGGCGGCGGGGCCGGTGGCGAGGGCGTCGGCCTCGGTGAGGGCGTGCAGGAGCTCCAGGGTGCCGAGGCTGCCGACGGCGGTGGCGACGGACTGGACGGTGGCGGGGTCGTCGAGGTCGCGCCGGGTGGCGGTTTCGACGAGCAGCAGGTGGTGGCGGACGACGGTGGCGATGACGGCGGTGTCGGCGCGGTCGAAGCCGATGCGGACGGCGAGGTCGCGGGCGATGGTCTCACCGGCGACGGAGTGGTCGCCGGGCCAGCCCTTGCCGATGTCGTGGAGGAGGGCGGCGACGAGGAGGAGGTCGGGGCGGCCGACCCGACGGGTGAGCGAGGAGGCGCGCACCGCGGTCTCGACGAGGTGGCGGTCGACGGTCCAGGTGTGGACGGGGTTGCGCTGGGGGCGACAGCGGACGCGTTCCCAGTCCGGGAGGAGCCGGGTGATGATTCCTTCGGCTTCCAGGGCCTCCCAGACGGGCACGGTGGCGTCGCCGGCGCCGAGGAGGGTGACGAGTTCCTCGCGGGCCTCGGCGGGCCACGGCACCGGAAGCGGTTTGGCGGCTGCCGCCAGGCGGCGCACCGCGTGCAGGGAGACGGGGAGCGCGGACTGGGCGGCTGCGGCGGCGGCCCGCAGGGGCAGCACCGGGTCGCGTTCCGGCCTGGCGCTGAGCGCGAGGACGGCCTCGCCGTCCATTTCGACGACGCCTTCGGCCAGTGGGGTGCGCTCGACGGGGGGCTTCCCGGCGCCGGCACGACCGGCGCGTCCGCCGAGGAGGCCGCGCAACCGGGCCGGGCGGGCGGAGCGGGCCTTGAGGACGCGGTTGACCTCGCGCCAGGTGACGTCGGTGGCGTACGAGATGGTCCGGGCGGCCTCGTACACCTCGCGGAGCAGGGTGTCGGCGTCGAGGAGGCCGAGCTCTCCGGCGACGGCGTCCTGTTCCTGGAGGGCGAGCCGGTCGGTGGCGCGACCGGTGACCAGGTGGAGGGCGTCACGGGCGTCGAGGAGGCGGCGGCGGGCGCCGTCGAGTCCTTCCCTGGGGGCGTCGGCGAGCCAGGAGGCGGCGACGGCGCGGAGGACCTGGGCGTCGCGGAGTCCGCCCCTGGCCTCCTTCAGATCGGGTTCCAGGAGGTACTGCAGCTCTCCGCTGCGTTCGGCGCGCTCCCGGCAGAGCGCGTCGAGTTCGGGGAGGCGCCGGGGGGCCTGGTTGCGCCAGTCGGCGAGGACGGTGGTGCGCAGGGCCGCGACCAGGCCGTGGTCGCCGGCGACGGCCCGGGCGTCGAGGAGGCCGAGGTGGGCCTTGAGGTCGTCGGCGGCGGTGGCGCGGGCTTCGGCGGGGGTGCGGACGGAGTGGTCGAGCGCGAGGCCGAGGTCCCAGACGGGGTACCAGATCCGGTCGGCGAGGGCGGCGACCGCGGCCTTGTCGGCGGTGCCGTCGTGGAGCAGGAGGAGGTCGAGGTCGCTGCGCGGGGAGAGTTCGGCGCGTCCGTAGCCGCCGACGGCGACGAGGGCGGTCCCGCGGGGAGGGGCGGCCGCGGCGAAGAGGCCGGCCAGCCAGTCGTCGGTGATCCGGGCGAGGGCGGCACGGCGCGGCGGCCCTGGCCGCACCTTCTCCTGGAGGAGGTGCAGCCGGGCCGCCGCGTAACCGCCGGGTCCCGAATCTTCGGTCTGTGTCGCTTCGAGGCTCGTCACCCGGCGGCTCCTTCGTGTGCTTAGAGTGCGTCCGGACCGCGTTCGCCGGTGCGGACCCGTACGGCGGTCTCGACCGGCACGCTCCACACCTTGCCGTCTCCGATCTTGCCGGTTCGGGCGGCCTTCACGACGACGTCGATGAGCTGTTCGGCGTCCTCGTCCTCGACGAGGACCTCGATGCGGATCTTGGGGACCAGGTCGACGGTGTACTCGGCGCCCCGGTAGACCTCGGTGTGGCCGCGCTGGCGTCCGTAGCCGCTGGCCTCGGTGACGGTGAGGCCGTGGACCCCGAAGGCCTGGAGGGCCTCCTTGATCTCGTCGAGTCGGTGCGGCTTCACGACCGCGGTGATGAGCTTCATGCGTCCACCTTCTTGTTCTCCGTGACGGCCGGGGCGGGGGCGGCGGTGGAACGCGAGGACGCGCCGCCGCCGGCTCCGCTGAAGTCGTACGCGGTCTCGGCGTGCTCGACCTGGTCGATGCCGGAGACCTCGTCGTCCTCGCTGACCCGCATCCCGAGCGTCTTGTCGACGATCAGGGCGAGGATCGCGGAGGCGATCAGAGAGTAGGCGAGGACCGCGAAGACGCCGACGGCCTGCTTGCCGAGCTGCTCCAGGCCGCCGCCGTAGAAGAGGCCCTTGGCGTCGGACTGGACGCCGCCGGTGGCGAAGAAGCCGACGAGGAGGGAGCCGATGACACCGCCGACGAGGTGGACGCCGACGACGTCGAGGGAGTCGTCGTAGCCGAACTTGTACTTGAGGCCGACGGCCATGGCGCAGACCAGACCGGCGACGGCGCCGATGGCGATCGCACCGAGCGGGGAGCAGGAGCCGCCGGAGGGGGTGATGGCGACGAGGCCGGCCACCGCGCCGGAGGCGGCGCCGAGGGTGGTGAAGGAGCCGTGGCGGACCTTCTCGTACGCCAGCCAGGCGAGCATGGCGGCAGCGGTGGCGACCTGGGTGTTGATGAACATCACGGCGCCGACGCCGTCGTCGTTGCCGAGCCACGAGCCGGCGTTGAAGCCGAACCAGCCGAACCAGAGGAGCCCGGCGCCGAGCATGACCAGCGGGAGGCTGTGCGGGCGCATCGGGTCCTTCTTGAAGCCGACGCGCTTGCCGATGACGAGGATCACGCCGAGGGCCGCGGCGCCCGCGTTGATGTGGACGGCGGTGCCGCCGGCGAAGTCGATGACGCCCAGCTCGAAGAGCCAGCCACCCGATCCCCAGACCCAGTGGGCGACGGGGAAGTAGACGAGGGTGACCCAGAGGGTGATGAAGAGGGCCCAGGCGGTGAACTTGACGCGGTCGGCGAGGGCGCCGCTGATGAGGGCGGGCGTGATGATCGCGAACATCAGCTGGAAGACGGCGAAGACGAACACCGGGATGTTGTAGCCGTCCCACAGTTCGTTGACGCCGATGCCGCTGAGGCCGACGTACTCGGAGGACCAGCCGACGATCGAGCCGATGTCGGTGCCGAAGGCGAGGCTGAAGCCGTAGAGCACCCAGAGGACCGTGACGATCCCGAGGCTGATGAAGCTCATCATCAGCATGTTGAGGCTGGACTTGACGCGGACCATGCCTCCGTAGAAGAAGGCGAGTCCCGGGGTCATCAGCATGACCAGGGCGGAGCAGATGAGCATGAACCCGGTGTTGGCGGCAGACAGCTCGGGGGCGTCTGCGGCCAGGGTCGTGATGGCTGGGGCCATCGGCGTCTCCTCGTCGTCGAATGCGGCCTGTGCGGGGCGGGGCCGGGGAGCGGGGGCCTTGGGGGGTTGGCCGGTTATGGGCCAGAGGTTGGCGCAGCGCGGTTTCCGCCGATGCCGCTCGATGTTTCGGCGCAGTGACGAAGGGGTGGGGTGTGTTACGTGACCGTGAACGGGCGTGTCACGGCCAGGTAACGCCAGTGGTCCCGTGCAGCCGCCGGCGGTGGCCGCGCGGGAGCACGGGAATGCCGCAGACCGCGGTGGCCCGGGGCCGCGGGGCGGTCGCCCCGGACGGGGGCGCCGGGGCGGGCCGCGGGAAAAGGGGACCGGCCGCGCCGGGCGTCCGTGTGACCTTGCGGCGGGGGAGCCGAGTCGGGCTTTGGGACGTCTGGCGCGGCCGGAGTCTGTGCGGGCCGGGGCCGGGAGGGTCAGACCGCTTCGGCGGCCTCGGGGAGGAGTTGGGTGAGGCGGTCGGTGAGGTCGACGATGTCGGCGACGTCGCCGAACTCTCGGGCGGCTTGGTCGACGGTCTTGCGCAGTCGGGTGTTGACGCGCTCCGAGCGGATGCTGCGGGCGACCCCGAGGGCCTTCTCGGCGAGGACCACGGACTGCTCGGGTTCGCGCTTGAGGAGGTGGACGGTGGCCATGCCGATCAGGTTGAGGGCGTAGGACCGCTGGTGGTCGGGGTCCTTCTCGAAGAGCTGCACGGCCCGCTCCATGACGGGTTCGGCCAGCGACGCGTAGGTCGGGGAGCGGCCGGCGACATAGGCGAGGTCCCGGTAGGAGTGGGAGTTCTCGCCGTTGAGTTCGGCCTCGGTGAAGAAGCCGATCCAGTCGGGCTCGGGCTCGCCGTCGAGGCCGACGTCGGCGAAGGTGTCCTCGGCCATCCGTACGGCCCGCTTGCACTTGGAGGGCTGCCCCATGTTGGCGTAGGCGCGGGCCTCCATCGCATACAGCATCGCCTGGGTGCGGGAGGTGGCGCAGTCTCGACTGCCGTACTGGGCGAGGTGAATGAGTTCGAGGGCGTCGTCGGGCCGGCCGAGGTGGATCATCTGGCGGCTCATGGAGGAGAGGACGTACGAGCCGAGGGGCTTGTCACCGGCCTCCTTGGCGGCGTGCAGTGCGAGCACGAAGTACTTCTGGGCGGTGGGCTGGAGGCCCACGTCGTAGCTCATCCAGCCGGCGAGTTCGGCGAGTTCGGCGGCGCAGGTGAAGAGGCGCCTGGCGGTGCCGGCGGGCTGGGACTCCTGGAGGAGGTCGGTGACCTCGTGGAGCTGGCCGACGACCGCTTTGCGGCGCAGGCCGCCCCCGCACTGGGCGTCCCACTTGCGGAACATGGCGGTGGTGGATTCGAGCAGGTCGAGCTCGACCTCGGAGAGCCGGTTGGGGCGACGGGCGTCGACGAGGGGATCGGGGCTCTCGGCGTCCCCGGCCGGGGTGGGGACGAGCCAGCGTTGCATCGGCTCGATGAGGGCGGGGCCGGCGGCGAGCGAGAGGGAGGACCCGAGGAAGCCCCGGCGGGCGAGCATGAGGTCGCTGCGGGAGAACTCGCTGAGCAGGGCGACGGTCTGCGGCCCGGCCCAGGGAAGGTCGACGCCGGAGACGGAGGGGGACTGGTGGGCGGTGCGCAGGCCGAGGTCCTCGACGGCGACGACGGAGCCGAAGCGCTCGGAGAAGAGCTCGGAGAGGATCCGCGGGATGGGCTCGCGGGGCTGTTCGCCGTCGAGCCAACGGCGCACCCGCGAGGTGTCCGTGGAGATGTGGTGCGCGCCCATCTGGCGTGCCCGTCGGTTCACCTGGCGCGCCAGTTCGCCCTTCGACCAGCCGCTGCGCACGAACCACGAACCCAGCTGCTCGTTCGGGCGCTTGCCGGCAGCCGTACCGTCTGCGCCGTTGCCGCTCACTGGAACGCCCCCATCCACCTGATTACCTGTCGTCCGAACCCCTATCAGAATGCCGCCTCTCGCGGCACCCGTCCGACGTTCGTACTCCTTCGAACTGGAAACCGGGTTGCCTCCGGCATACCCACGCACGCAAGCGACCTCGGGGCTTCGGGTACCGAAAGTAATCCTACGATCACCCCTCCACGAGGGCGATTCAAGAAACGCCACCATTCGCCACCCCTTCGAATGAACTAGCCACCCGCCGAACGCGATTCACTTGACATGCGACGAACCGGAGTCCGCGAACGGAAGCACGGAGAGGCGTGCGCCTCGGTACGCACCACCCTGCGCGCCACGATGCGCCGTACGGCGACGACGGAACGTGACGAAAGGTGAGGGAGACGCTCCAACTCGTAACCACCGGCGCGTTCGACCCGTTGGAGGGGACATGGGTTTCACGATCGGCGGCATTCGTGAGATGCGGTCCGGCGCACGCCGCCGCGTACGCACCACGGAGTACACAGCGGTGGCCGAGTACACCGGCCTCTGGGGTTGGGACGTCGTCCCCGGCGCACGGGCCGTCTCCGGCCAGTGCTCCTGCGGGGACCGGGCGTGCGCTGCCCCCGGGGCGCACCCCCTCCCCTACGCCGAACCGGTGCCGGCGGGCGCCGGCCTCGACGACGCCACCAAGGCGTGGTCCGCCCATCCGGGGGCGACGCTGCTCCTCCCGGTCGGCCGGGCCTTCGACGTGATCGAGGTCGCCGAGACGGCCGGCCGACGGGCACTGGTCCGCCTCGAACGCATGGGGCTGCCGCTGGGCCCGGTGTGCGCGACGCCGACCGGCCGGGCGCGCTTCTTCGTGGCCCCCGGCGCGGCGGCCGAGTTGCCGCAGCTGCTGTACCGGATGGGCTGGGACGACGCCGGCCTGGACCTGTACTGCCTGGGAGCCGGCTCCCACATCACCGCTCCCCCGTCGGACCTGGGCGGGCTCGGGCCGGTGCGCTGGCTGCGGCCACCGACGCTGGACACCGCCGGTGCACCGCCGCAGGCCCGCCTGCTGCTGGGCACCCTCGCGTACATCTGCCACCGGACGCACTGCTGAGCCCCGCCCTCCGGGGTCCCGAACGTGCGGAGGGGCCCCGTCACCTGCCCGGTGACGGGGCCCC
>NZ_JBHYMF010000252.1:0-8903 GCF_042742855.1 Streptomyces sp. NPDC058877
ACCTCCATCCAACCGGACCGGAACACGCCCGCGCACCTCACTCAGCGGCAAAACCCCACGTCACAGGGCTGCCAGACGACTTTGCCGGAGCCCTGCCTCCGCGGGTGGCCACGGTGATCGTCCAGGCGGCGGCATCCCCGTTTGTTGACCACAGGAGGTAGTCGCCCCAGTCTGTCGTCCCGCAGCGGAGAAGGCCGCCAAGTGCTGGGAAAGCCTGCACCGGCGGATCGAGCTCCGCGTATTCGCACCACTCTTCGACGATCTCCAGGTCTTCGAGTGTGCCTTCGACCCATGCCTGCTCATCGCCGGGCTGCGGGGAGGTGAGGAAGAGCGTGTCCCCCACGACGAGGTAGGGATAGAGCTCGGTGAGCAGCTTGAAGTCCGGCGGGAGAGCCGTGCCCAGACCGCTTTCGACAGCCGCCCAATCGACCTTCGCAGGCTCTGGGCGCCGGAACACGGTCAGCTCCGACGAGGCCTGCTCGAATGCCGTCAGCGCCTCGACAGGGTCTTGAATCCGGCGGGGCGGGGCCTGGGTGCCGATGAGGTCGTCCATGCGGCAACCCTGTCAGCAGAGTCCGACACCGCGATAGGCGGGTGGCATTGTCCTTCCGGCCACAGCCCAGCCGGCCTGGGTGCAGGGGCCTTCAAGATCAGTCCTGGGGTGAGCGCCCCCATCGGGACCATCCCCGCGTGCGCGGAGAGCAGCCTCTGGCCCCGCCCGTCGTCCCGGCCGTGTGGCGGGTGGACTGCGGTCACGTGGTTCTGTGGGTGGCGGTGTGGGCGATCTGGCGGAGGGTGGCTGTCACGTGGCCGGGGAAGGGGGCGTGGTCGAGTGCGGCGAGGGCTTGGTGGTAGCGGGTGCGGATCATGTTCTCGGTCTCGGTGTGGGCGCCGGTGGCGTCGAGGACGGTGCGGATGCGTGCCGCGCCGTTCTCGTCGAGGTCGGGTGTGCCGAGCAGGGAGAGCAGGGTGGTCTTCTGCTCGGGAGTGGCTCGGGTGAGGGCGAGGGCGGTCAGTACGGTGTGTTTGCCGTCGCGGAGGTCGTCCAGGACGGGCTTTCCGGTCTGCTCGGGGGCGCCGAAGACGCCCAGGAGGTCGTCGCGGAGCTGGAACGCCTCGCCGAGCGGGAGGGCGAAGGCGGTGCAGGCGTCCAGGATCGCCGGGTCGGCTCCGGCCAGGGCGGCGCCGATGTGCAGGGGGCGTTCGACGGTGTACTTGGCGGTCTTGTAGCGGATGACGCGGAGGGGGGTGTCGATGTCGCTGGTGGGGCGTCCGGTGGTGAGCAGGTCGAGGTACTGGCCGTACATCACTTCGGTGCGCATCGCGTCGAGGAAGGGCCGCACCGCGGCCAGCCGTATGGGGGGCAGGTGTGTGGCGAGGAGTTCGTCGGACCAGATCAGGGCGAGGTCGCCGATGAGGATCGCCGCGCTGGCGCCGAGTTGTTCGGCGGTGGCGGCGCCGCGGTGCTCGTGGTGGGCGGTGGTGATGGCGTGGTGGACGGTGGGGTGGCCGCGGCGGGTGGCGGAGCGGTCCATGACGTCGTCGTGGATGAGGGCGAAGGCGTGGAACATCTCCAGTGCTGCCGCCGCTCCGACGAGCATGTCGGTCTCGTCGCCGCCGCCCGCGGCGTGCCAGCCGCACGCGCACAGCAGGGGGCGCAGGCGTTTGCCGCCGCGCAGGAGGAAGTCGCGCAGGGTGCGGAGGATCTCCGGAGGCATGGCGTGGTCGGCTGCCGCACGGGTCTTGTGGTCGAGGAAGTGTTCCAGGTGGGCGTCGACGGCCCGTCGGAAGGCGGGGAGGTCGAGTTGCGGTGTGATCGGGGCGGAGGTCACGGCTGTCCCCGTCTGGTGGATGTCGGGCCCTGTTCGGCGAGGCGGAGGGCTTCTTCGACGAGTCGGTCGACGATGCGGGCTTCGGGGACGGTGGCGATGACCTGGCCCTTGACGAAGATCTGTCCTTTGCCGTTGCCGGCGGAGACGCCGAGGTCGGCTTCGCGGGCTTCGCCGGGTCCGTTGACGACGCAGCCCATGACGGCGATGCGCAGGGGGTGCGGGAAGCCGTCGAGGGCGGCTTCGACGCGGGCCGCCAGCTGGTGGATGTCGACTTGGAGGCGGCCGCAGCCGGGGCAGGAGACGATCTCCAGTTTGCGGGGCCGCAGTCCGAGGCTGGCCAGGATGTGGCAGCCGGCCTTGACCTGCTCCACCGGGGGTGCGGACAGGGAGACGCGGATGGTGTCGCCGATGCCTTCGGCGAGCAGTAGGGCGAAGGCGACGGCGGATTTGACGGAGCCCTGGAGGGCGGGGCCGGCTTCGGTGACGCCGAGGTGGAGGGGGTAGTCGCAGCGGTCGGCCAGTATGCGGTTGGCGGCCACCACGGTCAGGGGGTCGTGGTGTTTGACCGCGATCTTGATGTCGTGGAAGCCGTGTTCCTCGAACAGCGACGCCTCCCACAGTGCGGACTCCACCAGTGCCTCGGCGGTGGCGGTGCCGTGCTTGGCGAGGAGGCGCGGGTCGAGGGAGCCGGCGTTCACCCCGATCCGCAGGGGTGTCCCGGCGTCCCGTGCCGCGGCTGCGATCTCTTGGACGCGGTCGTCGAACTTCCTGATGTTTCCGGGGTTGACCCGCACCGCGGCGCAGCCGGCGTCGATGGCCTGGAAGACGTAGCGGGGCTGGAAGTGGATGTCGGCGATCACGGGGATGGGTGAGCGGGCGGTGATCGCGGGCAGGGCGGCGGCGTCGTCCGCGGTGGGCACCGCGACGCGGACGATGTCGCAGCCGGCGGCGGTGACCTCGGCGATCTGCTGGAGGGTGGCGTCCACGTCAGCCGTCACGGTGGTGGTCATGGTCTGGACGCTGACCGGCGCGCCGCCTCCCACCAGGACGTTGCCGACGAGTAGTTGGCGCGACGGGCGACGCACCACGGGGGGTGGCGGGTCGGGCGGGTGAGGGATGTGGGGGGTCATCGGGGTCCTTCTGCGTCGGAGGGGAGGACGGGGTGCCGGGAGGTGGTGGAGGCGGCGGCGAAGGCGTGCTTGGCGGCGCGGGCTATGGCGTGGGCGTCCAGGCCGGCCCGGGCGAGCAGGGTGTTGCGGGGGCCGTGGGGGATGAAGGCGTGGGGCAGGCCGAGGCCGGTCACGGGTGTGGCGACGTTCGCTTCCCGGCAGGCGTGGGCGAGGGCGGTGCCGAAGCCGCTGGTGCGGATGTTGTCCTCGATGCTGACGGTGACGCGGTGGCGGGCGGCCAGCGCGGGCAGCGCGGCGTGGACGGGAAGGACCCAGCCGGGATCGGCGACCGTCACGCCCAGTCCCTCCGCTTGCAGCAGGGCGGCGGCCTGGAGTGCCTGCACGGCGAGCGGGCCGGCCGGAACGAGCAGGATGTCCCGGGGGCGGCGCGGGCTGTGCTGCAGGATGTCCAGGCCGTCCACCCGCGCCACGGCCTCGATCGGGTCCCCGGCGGAGGCTTTGGGGATGCGGAGCATCGTGGGCCCGTCGCCCACGGCGACGGCCTCGCGCAGCAGGGCGGCCAGCTGGGCGGTGTCGCGCGGGGCGGCGATCCGCAGGCCCGGGACCGTGCCCATGACGCCCAGGTCCCACATGCCGTGGTGGCTGGGGCCGTCCGCTCCGGTGATGCCGGCCCGGTCCAGGACGAAGGTGACCGGCAGTCGGTGCAGGGCGACGTCCAGCAGGATCTGGTCGAACGCCCGGTTGGCGAAGGTCGCGTAGAGGGCGACCACCGGGCGCAGGCCGCCCATGGCCAGCCCCGCTGCCGCGGTCACCGCGTGCTGCTCGGCGATCCCGACGTCGAACACCCGGTCCGGATGGCGTCGGGCCATGGTCCACAGGCCGGTCGGACGCAGCATCGCCGCGGTGACGGCGACCAGGTCCTCGCGCTCGGCCGCGAGATCGGCCAGCGCCTGCTCGAACGCGTCGGTCCACGACGGCGCCGCGGCACTGTCGGGCCGGCCGGTGGCGGGATCGATGGCGCCGACCGCGTGCAGGCGGTCCGCCTCGTCCTGCTCGGCCGGACGGTAGCCCTTGCCCTTGACCGTGACCGCGTGCACCACCACGGGCCGCCGAAGGTCCCGGGCCCGGCGTAGTGCGCCCTCCAGAGCGGCCGTGTCGTGCCCGTCGAACGGGCCGAGGTAGGCGAAGCCGAGGTCGATGAACATATTCCCATCGGCACGGTGTTGGCGGAGCGCCGCCAGATGGGTGGCCAGGGCGCCAGCGGTGGGGCCGTAGGAACGGCCGTTGTCGTTCAGGACCACAACCACCGGACGATCCGGCGCACCGCCAATGTTGTTCAGCGCCTCCCACGCCATTCCGCCGGTCAGCGCGCCGTCACCGACGACCGCCACCACCCGCCGGTCCTGACAGCCCGTGAGCGCGTACGACCTGGCCAGCCCGTCCGCGTAGGACAGCGCGGTGGAGGCGTGGGAGTTCTCCACCAGGTCGTGCACGGACTCACCGCGGGACGGATAGCCCGACAACCCGTCAGCCTGCCGCAGTGACGCGAAGCCGGGGCCGCGCTCGGTGAGCAGCTTGTGCACGTACGACTGGTGTCCGGTGTCGAACAGCAGGCTGTCGCGTGGCGAGTCGAACACCCGGTGCAGGGCGAGCGTGAGCTCCACGACGCCCAGATTCGGCCCCAGATGACCTCCCGTCGCGCAGACCGCCTCCACCAGGAACGCGCGGATCTCCCCGGCGAGACGTTCCATCTCCCGGTGGGACAGACAGCGCAGCGCCTTCGGGTCGCCGTGCGTACTCAGCAGGGGGAAACGTTCCCGGCACTGTTCGCCGGTGGACGCCGGCGCAACATCGGATGCGGTGTGCGGTCCTGAGGTGCCGGCTCGCGGCACGGCCATGGCCGACCCCCTTGATTCAGCGGCGCGGGCCCGGGGAGTGTCCCGCGACGGAGGGTGCCCGCCGCGCGGACGACGACAAACAGGCGGTGAGCTGCCGCCGGAAGCTCTCGGCGCGCATGACATGTACACAGCGCACCACGGCGCGTACAAGGACCCCTTGAGCGCCCACGAGTGCCTCCATGACCACCCCGCACGCCCCGGCCCGAAGGCGCCAGCGCATCACGCCCCGTCAAGTCCCCACACACATCGCGCTGACCTGCGGAAACATCTGGGCTCGCAGCGGCGGCCACCCCGGCGTCAGAGCGTCGACCCTGGCCGGACCTCGCAGCTCTCGGGTCGTGCTCCGGGCCGTGCGCCGCTGCGCCCGGGCTCGCGCCGTGCCGCCTTCCGGCACCGCACGGTGTGCTGGCGGGTGGTCCGCTCCCGCACGAGTGAGACCCCTGACCAGGGTGGAGGAACGGCCATGGACGACACCACGGCAACCCAGCAGCCGCGCCAGGTCCCGCTGGAGGACCCCGCAACCACGGACAAGGGACTCGCCACCCAGCTGGTGCCCCTGCCCCCGGCCCCCGCCCCGCCCGCCGTCGCCTACGAGATCGCCGTCCCCGACGACGAGCACTACCGCATGTCCTGCTACGGCATCGCGGAAGCGCTCGTGCCCGGCCGCGAGTACACCGTCCCCGCGCCCACGGGCGGCACCCTGTTCAACAGCATCGCCGAGGGCTGCCACGGCGACTGCGACGGCGCCCCCTGGTACCTCGGCTTCGACCCCGGCTTCGCGGCCCTGGCCGGCGCACGCGTCCTCACCCCCGACTCCTGCGGGCCCGCCCTGGCCCACGACACACCCAGGGACCTGATCCGCGAGGTCCTCACCGATGCGGCGGGCGGACGGTGCGCCCAGGCGCTGCACCACACCACCGCGGCGCTCGCCGCACGCACCGAACCCCCCGGCTGCCGCACCGTGACCGCGCTCATGGGCAACTGGACCGCGTGGGTGTCGTGTGCGATGTACGACGCGATGGTCGACTGGGCCACCGGCAAGGGGCCCGCGAGCATGGCCGCCGACACCCTGGGAACCAGCCGGATCCACTTCGTCGACGCCGACCTGCGCCACACCGGCCGCCCCCACCCGCCCGGCTACCTCCACAAGGGCCCCGGCTGGGAGGACCACGCGGACGCGGCCTGGACCGACACCTGCACCGCCTACGGTTTCCACGGCATCTACCAGCGGCCCACCGTGGGCCTGGGCGTCCTCGCCGTCGACGCCGGCGTCTACGGCCGCGGCTCCCTCGCCTGGTCGACCATGTTCCTGGACACCCAGTTCTACTACGACTACAACTTCCTGGCCGAGAACTCACCCAGCCTCGGCTGGTGGCGCCAGGTCCACGCCTACGCCCGCCGCGCCGTCGCCGCACCCGACACCTACATCGGCGCCTTCGCGACCGGCTGCACCTTCAGTTACGGCGCCGTCTTCGTCAAACAGCGCCGAGAACAAGAAGCCCGCCGAAACCAGACCATGGTGCGCCGCGGCGGCGTCGTCTGGGACGACCTCCGCCTGTGGTCGTCCTACCTCGTCGTCGACGCCGGAGCCGTCCAGCTCGCCGCCGGCGCCGGCGGCTGTGCCGACGACCTGATGGGTGCCGGTGTCGCCCGCGCCATCAACGACGTCATCGACCTCGGCTACGACTGGTCCTCCGGCGACATGTGCAACAGCATCCTCACCCTCACCCGCGGCCAGACCGGGCGCGAGGACCTGATCCTCGCCTATCGCAAGATCGCCACCGTCCTCAACCGCACCGGCACCCTCCGCGCCGACACCATGGGCGGCATCGCCATCGCCTCCACCTACGCCTGGCAGCTCGCCGACACCCGCCACCGGGCCATCGCCTGCGCACTGGTCAGCGACGACCCCGGCATCGGCCCGACCACCACCACCGCCTCCTGGCACCAGGCAGTCCTCCGCGGCGACCTCGGCGACCAGACCACCAGGCACGACCTCGTGCCCGGAACCCTCCTCGGCCACCAGGTCACCCTCACCCAGCGGACCTGGGACGCCGTGGCCACACACCCCGCCGTCGCCGACCTGCTCTACCACGGCCACTGCTGGCCCCTCGCACAACGGGCCCAAGGCCGTGTCCCCACCGCCGAAGAAGTCCACAACGCCGAGGAACACCTCCGCATCGCCCTCGCCCAAGCCGCCATGGAACTCAACCGCGCCGACTACGTCGAAGCCATCTGGTGCTGGACCCTCGAAAGCTTCTGCGCCACCGACCTCATGTGGCACGCCATGATCGGCAGCACCGCCGTCGCCGCCGACCGCCACATCGGCTCCGACCGCCTCGCCGACGACCACACCATGCAACCCTGGACCGGCTGAACCCGGCCGGCACCCCTGTCCGTCCCGACGCTCACCGCATCCCCGCACCGCCGGCAGGCGGCCCGGCGGTGCGGGCAGGCCCGGCGGGACAGGTGGAGGGGCCCCGAGCCCTGGAACCGGCGGCCGGACGACAGGTCGAGCCGCTGACGGCAACGCGGGGGTGTTCAGCTGCCGAAGGCCCGCAGCACGCCTACGGCACCGGGCAGTTCCTTGGGCCGGAGGGCTGTTCCCGCGAGCGGCAGAACACGCGCGTTGGCACAGCGGGCGGGGTACTGGTAGTCGACCTCCCAGTCCCGTTCCGAACCGCGTGCGGCAGTACTTGTGACGTACAGCGGCGAGCGGCAGGCACTGCACCAGTAGTGCGTCAACTCCATCACAGAAGCCGCCCTCCCCGCGACGGGGCACGGCCATCACCAGCACGGCTGGGCGCGCGCCGTGCGGGAGCGGTGCTTCGAGCGAGGCAAGAGCGTTTCGTCTCCATGACTGCTGAAACGATCCGGCACGCAGGCCGTCACTTCCTCCTCACCCACAGGGCCGCTCGGGGACTGCTCCGTTGGGGCGGACGGCGTGCCCCTCTCGCCGCCTGCCATGACGTGGACGGCGCCGGCATCCCGCTCCCCGTACCCGGTGCTCGCCTCCTGTCCGGCCCGTCGCGAACGGCAGGCTCCGGGCGATCCAGCCGTTCCGAGCCGTGGCTGGCCCGGGCGCGTCCGCCTGGTCGTTGCGGCCCATCCCGGCAAGACCGCCGGACATCAGGGCCTCGGCGTAGGGCAGGTACTCGGCGTACCGAGCCGAGGCCGCGAAGAGCAGCAGGGGCCGTGCAGAAAGTACCGGTTGCTGGTGGGGCCATCCCCATGTGCGCGAGGAGCAGCCTGCCGCCCTTGGAGAAGGCACGCCGCCGGGGCCATCCCCGCGTGTGCGGGGAGCAGGAGGTAGAGGAGGCCACGGCGTTTGCGGCATGCTCACCGTGGACCGCGTCCTTGGTGGAGACGCGTCTCTGTGGAAAATACTCCTTGATCAGTGACGGAGCCCTCGTGTCTCTCATCGCCGAGTACGGCATCAGCGTCCGGCCGGACCGTGGGCTCGTGGAGGTGTACGACCCGGATGCCTACCTCGGCAGCGACGAGGCGTACTACCGGTCAAGGACCCAGGTGGTCGCCGGAGACGGCTATCACCTCTACCTGCAAACCAGTCAGCCCGACATCGCGGTACAGGTCGTCATCCGGGTGTGGGACACCACCCAGAAGCTCCCGGAAGAAGCCGAGGGCACGGTCCCGGTCTCTCTGGAATCAGAGACGGGCCTGCTCGTGGTCAACCAGCTCTCCTTCGGGCCGGCGGGCGAGATGGTCTTGCCCCGCCCCGGCGTCTACGACGGCCATGCGACATGGAGTGGGCGAGAAGCCACGGCTGCCTACTACAACACGTGCCTCCAGCGCGCTGCCGAAGAGCAATGGGACGCGGGACAGATCGGAGCAGCATGGAGACAGCGCCCCACGGTCGAGCAGTACACCCTTGATCTCTGGTTCGTCCGGGAACCCGAACCAGAGGGCGAGTGGGACGAATAGCCCGTGCTCCACCAGCGCATTGAATGCCTTCTCCAACTCCCGCTCCGCACCCGCTGCCGCGTCCGTACCAGGGATCGGTGAGAGGCAGGAGGGGCCATCCC
>NZ_JBHYMF010000253.1:0-8862 GCF_042742855.1 Streptomyces sp. NPDC058877
CCGCACCCACCCCATACGACAACGCCGGCCTTCAAGACCACAACCGAGTCTTGAAGGCCGACGTCACGCCAGGCCCCGAATTAACCAACGGCATCTCCAAGGAGTGCGGGGCCCCTCCCACATGCCGTCGGGCTCAGACGGTGGTGACGACCTCGTCGTAGGACAGGCGCGGGGAGCGCGGGAACCAGGCGTCCTGGCCCGGCTTGCCGATGTTGACGACCATCAGCGGGGTGTGGTCGGCGTCCAGGAACTCCTTCTGGAGGCCGGCGAAGTCCACGCCGGTCATCGGGCCGGCGGCCAGGCCGGCGGCGCGGACGCCCACGATGAAGTACGCGGCCTGGAGGGCGGCGTTCAGCAGCGCGGAGCCCTCGCGGACCGGGCGCTCGGAGAAGAACATGTCCTTCGCCTGCGGGAAGTGCGGGAGCAGGGCCGGGAGCTCCTCGTGGAACTCGTTGTCGGCGGAGAGGATCGCGACCAGCGGGGCGGCGGAGGTCTTGGCCTGGTTGCCCTCGGCCATGTGCTTCACCAGGCGCTCGCGGGCCTCGGGGGAGCGGACCAGGGTGATGCGCAGCGGGGTCTGGTTGAAGGCGGTCGGGCCGTACTTCACCAGGTCGTAGATCGCCTGGACCTGCTCGTCGGTCACCGGCTCGTCGGTGAACGTGTTGGCGGTGCGGGCCTCGCGGAAGAGGAGGTCCTGGGCTGCGGGGTCAAGGGCGAGGGACATGCTGCGTACCTTCCGGACTGCAAGGGGGGCTCGCTCGCAAGAGGTGCGAGCGATGACTCGACGGTACGCCCTTGATTGATGAAACTTCAACAAATCTATCCGGATAGTGATCCGTTTCACTCGGAAGTGTAGCGCCGGTCGCTACCCCTCCCCGTCCTCGCCCTCCTGCTCCGCCGCCAGCACGGCATCGAGCCGGGCCCGCGCCCCCTCCAGACGCTCCCGACACACCTTCGCCAACCCCTCGCCGCGCTCCCAGAGCGCCAGGGACTCCTCCAGGGTCGTCCCCCCGGCCTCCAGGCGCCGCACGACCTCGATCAGCTCGTCCCGCGCCTGCTCGTACCCGAGGGCCGCCTCTTCCGTGCCCGTACCCGCTGCCATGAGCCGCTCCATCCTCCGCATCCGATTTCCTGTCGTGACGTCTCGCCCCGGACCGCTCAGGCCGGGTCGTCCGTGCGGCGCACGGCGAACTCGCCCTCGGCCACCCGGGCCCGCAGCTCCTCGCCGGCCGCAACCTCCCCGGGGGAGCGGACCACCGTCCCGTCCGCCCGCTGGAGCACCGCGTACCCCCGCTCCATCGTCGCGGCGGGCGACAGCGCCCGGACCCGCGCCCGCGTGTGCGACAGCTCGGAGTCCGCCCGGTCCAGCACGTGCCCGAGGACCCGGCGGCTCCGGGCGAGGAGCGCCACCAGCTCCTCCTCGCGGACCTCGACCATCCGCTGCGGATGCTCCATGGCCGGCCGTGCGAGCGCGTGCGCGAGGCCGCGCTCCTCCCGGTCCAGCAGCCCCTGCACGGTTCGCAGGGCCCGGTCCCGCAATCCGCGCACCCGCTCCAGCTCCTCGCCGACGTCCGGGACGACCTTCTTGGCCGCGTCCGTCGGCGTCGAGGCACGCAGATCGGCCACCAGGTCGAGCAGCGGCGAGTCCGGCTCGTGCCCGATCGCCGAAACCACCGGCGTGCGGCACCCGGCCACCGTCCGGACGAGCTGCTCGTCCGAGAACGGCAGCAGGTCCTCGACGCTGCCGCCGCCCCGGGCGACGATGATCACGTCCACATCGCCGTGCGCGTCCAACTCCTGGAGCGCCCCGACGACCTGGGGGACCGCCTTCACCCCCTGCACCGCCACGTTCCGCACCTCGAAGCGGACGGCGGGCCAGCGCCGGCGCGCATTCTCCAGGACGTCCCGCTCGGCCGCCGACGCCCGGCCGCAGATCAGGCCGATGCACTGCGGCAGGAACGGGAGCCGCTTCTTCCGGTCGAGCGCGAACAACCCCTCGGAGGCCAGGCCCCGCTTCAGCTGCTCCAGCCGGGCGAGCAGCTCACCGATCCCGACCGGCTTGATCTCCACCGCCCGCAGCGACAGCTGCCCGCGCGGCGCGTACCACTCCGGTTTGGCGTGCACCACGACCCGGGCACCCTCCGAGACGACGTCCGCGACCGCGTCGAAGACCTTGCGGTAGCAGGTGACGCCGATGGAGACGTCATGGGAGGGGTCCCGCAGCGTCAGGAAGACGACCCCGGCGCCCGGCCGCCGGGACAACTGCGTGATCTGCCCCTCCACCCAGATCGCCCCGAGCCGATCGATCCACCCCCCGATCAGGCGGGAGACCTCACCGACGGGAAGCGGTGCTTCGGCGGACGTAGTCAAACCCATGGACCGAGCGTAACCGCGCGGTACGACAACGTCAGGAGGGCAGGGCGGCCGGGAGGACCGGAAGCAGGTCCGCAGCGCGGCCGGGGGCGCGCGGGGAGGCCTCGGACCCGAACGGGGCGCCCGCCCCGTTCAGCCGTGCCCGGACGGCCGTGCCGCCCCCTGGACGGCCAACACGACGAGACCGATCCCCAACCACACCACGCCCACCACCTGGGCCGCAGGCGAGGCCTCGACGATCACCGCGACCAGGATCGCCGCACCGGTCACCGGCAGGACGACGTGCTTCAGCCGGTGCGGCGGCCCCTCCGCCCGGCGCACCGCGAACCAGCCCACCACGCTCGCGTGCAGCAGGACGAAGGCGGTCAGCGCACCGACGTCGACCACGGACACCAACTGGTCGAGGCCGTCGTCCCGACGCGCCGCCCACAGCGCCGCGACCGTCGTCACCGCCGCCGACACGAGGAGCGCCACCCGCGGGACGCCCCCGTCGGTGCGGCCGAGCAGGTGCGGAAGGCGCCGGTCGCGCCCCATCGCGAACAGCAGCCGCCCGCCCGCCGCCTGTCCCGCGAGCGCCGCGAAGGCCGCGCCGATCGCCTTCGACACGGCCACCAGGTCGTGCAGCCACCCGCCGACCGACGCGTCCACGGCGTCGTAGAAGGCGGAGCCCTGCGTGGCGGGGGCGGCGGCCAGCTCGGCCGAGGAGACGGGTTCGAGGAGCGCCACCAGCCAGGTCTGGGCCACGAAGAGGACGCCGGCGAGGGCCAGGCAGAACAGCACGGCCCCCGCCACCTTCCGCGAGCCCCCCGTGACCTCCTCCGCGAAGGAGGCGATCGCGTCGAAGCCCAGGTAGGACAGGACGGCCACCGACACCGCCCCGATCACCGCCGCGAGCGAGAACGCGCCGTCCCCGGTGAGCGGCGACCACCAGTCGCGCCGTGGCCCGTCCCGTACCAGCACCACCACCGCCGACACCACGAACACGAGGAGGACCGCGATCTCCATCGCCAGCACCGCGAAGCCGACCCGGGCCGCCGCCCGCACGCCCCAGAGGTTCAGCAGGGTGGTGACGACCACGGCGATTCCGGTCCACACCCACCGGTCCACCTCCGGGACGAGCGCCTCCATCGCGATGCCCGCGAAGAGATAGGCGACGGCGGGAATCAACAGGTAGTCGAGCAGCGCCATCCACCCGGCGACGAACCCCGGCCCCTCGCCGAGGCCCTTGCGCGCGTACGTGAAGACGGAGCCCGCCTGCGGGGCGACCCGCACCATCTGCGCGTAGCTGAACGCGGTGAACGCCATGGCCACGGTCGCCACGAGGTACACGAGGGCGACCGCCCCGCCCGACTTCGCGTCGAGCGTGCCGAAGACGCCGACCGGAGCCATCGGTGCGATGAACAGCAGGCCGTAGACGACGAGGTCACGGAATCCGAGACTCCGACGCAGTCCCGCGTGGTCCGCCACCTGCGTCTCCTCGCTCATGGCGCCAGTTTCGGCCACGCCACCGACCAAACCGCTCACCGACGCGGCCTTACGATGGGACGCATGACTGCAACGCCCGCGCCGACGCCCGAGTCCGCCCCCGCGACGAACCGCCCGAAGCGTGTCCTGCTCGCCGCTCCCCGCGGCTACTGCGCGGGCGTGGACCGTGCCGTGATCGCCGTGGAGAAGGCCCTGGAGCAGTACGGGGCGCCGATCTACGTGCGCCACGAGATCGTCCACAACAAGTACGTGGTCCAGACCCTGGAGCGGAAGGGCGCGATCTTCGTCGACCAGGCGACCGAGGTGCCGCCGGGCAACATCGTGATGTTCTCCGCGCACGGCGTCGCCCCGACCGTCCACGAGGAAGCCCGCGTGGGCCGGCTCGCCACCATCGACGCCACCTGCCCGCTGGTCACCAAGGTCCACAAGGAAGCCGTCCGCTTCGCCAAGGAGGACTTCGACATCCTCCTCATCGGCCACGAGGGCCACGAGGAGGTCATCGGCACCTCCGGCGAGGCCCCCGACCACATCCAGCTGGTCGACGGCCCGGAGGACGTGGCCAAGGTCGAGGTCCGCGACCCCTCCCGGGTCGTCTGGCTCTCCCAGACCACGCTCTCGGTCGACGAGACGATGGAGACGGTCGACGCACTGAAGGAGAAGTTCCCCCAGCTGATCTCCCCGCCCTCCGACGACATCTGCTACGCCACGCAGAACCGTCAGACCGCCATCAAGGAGCTCGCCGGGCAGGCCGAGCTGGTGATCGTCGTCGGCTCGAAGAACTCCTCCAACTCGATCCGCATGGTCGAGGTCGCCAAGCAGGCCGGCGTTCCCGCCGCGTACCTGGTCGACTTCGCCAGCGAGATCGACGAGGCCTGGTTGGAGGGCGTGACCAGCGTCGGTCTCTCCTCAGGAGCCTCCGTCCCGGACGTCCTGGTGCAGGAGGTCCTGGAGTGGCTCGCCGAGCGCGGTTACGCGGACGTGGAGATCGTCAAGACGGCGGACGAGTCCCTGACCTTCTCGCTGCCCAAGGAGCTCCGCAACAAGGACCTGCGCGCCGAGGCCGAAAAGCTCGCGGCGACCGCGCCCGTCAAGGAGTGACGCGACGCGCCAGCCCTTACCGTGGGGTCCATGAACGTCTTCGGAGTGGACATCGGCGGCTCGGGCATCAAAGGCGCCCCCGTGGACCTGGAGCGCGGCGCACTCGCCGAAGAGCGCCACAAGGTACTGACCCCGCAGCCCGCCACGCCCGACGGCGTGGCGGGCTGCGTCGCAGAGGTCGTGGAGCACTTCGGCTGGACGGGACCGGTGGGCGTGACCTTCCCCGGCGTGGTGACCGGATCCACCATCCGCACGGCCGCCAACGTCGACAAGTCCTGGATCGGCGTCGACGCCGCCACCCTGCTCGGCGACCGCCTCGGCGGACTCCCGGTGACCGTCCTGAACGACGCCGACGCGGCCGGGATCGCCGAGATGACCTTCGGCGCGGGCCGGGGCCGCAAGGGCACGGTCATCCTGCTGACCCTCGGCACGGGCATCGGCTCGGCCCTCTTCGTCGACGGCAGGCTCGTCCCCAACACGGAGCTGGGCCACCTGGAGCTCAAGGGCCACGACGCCGAAACCCGGGCCTCGACCAAGGCCAAGGAGGACGAGGACCTCAGCTGGCACCACTGGGCGACCCGAAGGCTGCACAAGTACCTCGCGCACGTGGAGATGCTCTTCTCGCCGGAACTCTTCATCATCGGCGGAGGGGTGAGCCGCAAGGCGGACAAGTTCCTGCCGCTGATCGAGGGCATCCGCGCGGAGATCGTCCCGGCGGAGCTCCAGAACAACGCCGGGATCGTGGGGGCGGGCATGGCGGCGCGGGCGGCCTGACGGACGGACGGCGCGGAATCCGGGACCCCGCGCCCCGCGCCCCGCGCAGGACGATCCGCTGCCCCGGGCCCCGGGCCCCGGGCCCCGCACCCGCCGTCGTGCGGCCGGTCGGCTCGTACCACCTGCTGGCCCGTACGGTGGTGCGGCTCGTGCGGTGGGGGAGCAGGCGACGGGGCTTGGACGGCGGGGGCGGCTCGTACGGTGGCGGGCTCAGGCGACGGGAGAGCCTTAGGCGACTGCGGGCTCAGGCGACGGGGCGGCGTCCGGAGGCGGAGGCCCGTCCGCCCTGCCCGCCGCCAGCCGCGGATCCCGCCCCGGAAGCGGTCCGGGCCGCCGCGCGCTGCTGGCGGCGGCCCATGTCCCGCACCTTGCGGACGCTGGCGATGAGGCCGGCGACGAGGGTCCCGCCGTAGAGCCATCCGGCGTGCACGGCCAGCGCCGTCACGACGGCCATGGCTTGTCCGCCGAAGCCGCCCGTGCCCCCCGCGATGGGGACGACGCCGGCGGCGAAGGCGATGGGGACGCAGATCGGGGCGGTGACCAGGTCGGCGGTCCGCACCCAGAGCGCGGTGAGGGCGCTGACCGGCAGGAACAGCACCCCATAGGCGACGGGGGAGCCGTCCAGGAGCAATTGGTCGAGGAGACCGAGCAGCAGCATCGCCGAGGCGGCGAAGAGCCCGGCGCCGAGCCCGGTGAGGCGCGGCGAGGGGAGCCGACGCAGGGCGAGGACGACGGGCGGCACGGGCCGCCCGGAGACACGGGCCGCCGAACCACCGGGGGCGCCCGCTCCGGCGTCCCCGACCCGCTCCACACGGGCGCGCCCGGGAGCCCGCCCGGCCCCGCCCGTCACGCGGTAGACGGCCGCGCCCTCCACGAGCGCCCCGGGGGGCGTGGCGGGGGCCTGCGGGCTGCGGCGCCCCCGCGTCTGACGTGTCCTGTGCTGCTCCACCGGACCAACGTAGGTCGCGGAGGGGTGGGAACGGGGTCCGGGACACGCCCTTTGGGTGACCTTGCTCCCGAGATCGACCGAAGGCCGGCGTCCCTGGCCGGTTCGCCCCGCCCGTAAACTGGGGGATCGGCCCACCATCCACACCTTCAGGAAGTCGCCACCGTGTCGCTCACGATCGGAATCGTCGGTCTGCCGAATGTCGGCAAGTCGACCCTGTTCAACGCCCTGACCAAGAACGACGTGCTGGCGGCCAACTACCCGTTCGCCACGATCGAGCCCAACGTCGGAGTCGTCGGCGTCCCCGACCCCCGCCTGACCAAGCTCGCGGAGATCTTCGGCTCCCAGCGCATCCTCCCGGCGACGGTCGACTTCGTCGACATCGCGGGCATCGTGCGCGGCGCCAGCGAGGGCGAGGGCCTGGGCAACAAGTTCCTGGCGAACATCCGCGAGTCGGACGCGATCTGCCAGGTCATCCGTGCCTTCAAGGACGAGAACGTCGTCCACGTCGACGGCAAGGTCTCGCCGAAGGACGACATCGAGACGATCAACACGGAGCTGATCCTCGCGGACCTCCAGACGATCGAGAAGGTCCTGCCGCGCCTCCAGAAGGAGTCCCGGATCAAGAAGGACGTGGCGCCCAAGGTCGCCGCCGTCGAGGCCGCCCAGGCGATCCTGGAGAAGGGCGACACCCTCTTCTCCCAGGGCATCGTCCAGGGCTCGGAGAAGGCGGAGCTCCTCCACGACCTCCACCTCCTCACCACCAAGCCGTTCCTCTACGTCTTCAACGTCGACGAGGACGAGCTGACGGACGAGGACTTCAAGGCCGAGCAGAGCGCGCTGGTCGCCCCGGCCGAGGCCATCTTCCTCAACGCCAAGCTGGAGGCGGACCTCGCCGAGCTCGACGAGGAGGACGCCATGGAGCTGCTCCAGTCCGTCGGCGCCGAGGAGCCGGGTCTCGCCACCCTCGCCCGCGTCGGCTTCGCCACCCTGGGCCTCCAGACCTACCTCACGGCGGGCCCGAAGGAGTCCCGCGCCTGGACGATCAAGCAGGGCGCGACGGCCCCCGAGGCGGCCGGTGTCATCCACACCGACTTCCAGAAGGGCTTCATCAAGGCCGAGGTCATCTCCTTCGCCGACCTCGTCGCCACCGGCTCGGTCGCCGAGGCCCGCGCCGCCGGCAAGGCCCGCATGGAGGGCAAGGAGTACGTCATGCAGGACGGCGACGTGGTGGAGTTCCGCTTCAATGTTTAGTGGGTGACTTACCAGCACGTTGCTGATCTGGCAAACTTGCAGGTCAGGTGGGGTCCGACTCTTTGGGGTCGGGCCCCTTTCGGATTCCCGTGCTGGGATGGTGCTGGGATGGCTGACCCTTTGTCACCTGTCGTCACCTCTCCTCACCCCTACCGTGCTGGGTTCGTGCTGGGATGTGGCAAGGATCCGTGTCGACGCGTAAGCGGTCTCCTTGCGCGAAGGTGCACCAGAGGGTCGACGCACTCACATGCACACTTTCTTCACGGCTCGCAGGGCTCTGGCGGAAACAAATCCGTACGTGCCCGACGTTGTTGATCTCCCGGTCGAAGAGGGGAGGTGTCGGGCCTGAAGCTGTTCCGCACGGACACGACAAATAGCGGCATGACCGAGGTCATGCCGCGTCTTGCTGAGGTCGAGGCAGATCTGCAGGGTCTCGTCGAGGCGCACATGGATGCGCTGCTGGGCGTCCGGTTCCTGGCCCACGAGTGTGGACCTGGCGAGCGCCGTTGACGAGGTGCTGCTCGGGCTCGGGGACGACGTGAACCGCGTCGAGCGCAAGACCTACCGGGCGTACCAGCGGCTGCGGAACTTCGCCTGCCTGTGCCCGCCGCAGCGCAGCAAGCTCCTGGTCTACCTGAAGGTCGACCCGAAGGAGATCGACCTCGTGCCGGGCTTCACCCGGGATGTCTCCGGTCTCGGTCACTACGGCACGGGTGACCTGGAGGTGCAGCTGCGTACGCCGAAGGACGTGGAGCGGGCACAGGATCTGTTCCGCGCGAGCTACGCGGCGGCGTGGTCGCACCGGCCTCCGGGGCGTGTGCGCTTCGCGGCTGTTCTGTGATCGTCGGGAGACGACTTTCGACGGGCGGGCAGGGCGTGGCGGTGGACTATCAATGGTGCGCGGGATCGCCGGTTTGGCTAACCGGCGATCC
>NZ_JBHYMF010000254.1:0-8837 GCF_042742855.1 Streptomyces sp. NPDC058877
ACACGAGGGTGTCGTGCCGGCCCCTTCGCCGGTCGAAGCAGGTGCGGGGGGCTCACGGGCCCCACCTCCGTCCGCGCGGAGCCGCACGGGATGGTGCGGGGAGGGGCTGCTCGCCGACCTCGCGGATCCGACGGCCGAACGGCCCTCCCCGGGCGGAGGGCCGCGCCGTCACGTTCCGTCGGGCCACCGCGTCAATGCGGTGACGGAACCGACGAGGAACGGGGCGCCATGCACGACGACACCTTTCTGACCGCGCTGACCGGTTGCTTCGACACCCACGAGGAGCAGTTGCGGGCCGTTGCCCTGCGGATCGCGGCGTCGCCCGCGGAGGCCGAGGAGGCGCTCGCGGCAGCGCGGGCAGGGCTCGGCCGGGATGGTGGTGCGACGGTCCGCGCCTGGCTGACGGCTGCCGTGGGTCGGGAGTGCCTCCGGGGGCTGCAGGAGCACGCTCCGGAGGGAGGGCGCGGCCGGGCCGAGGACGCGCGGAGCAGCTGGCGGGAAGGGGAGGGGGTCGCCTTCCTGTGGCTGGCGCTGCCCGTCGTGCTCGAAGGGCTCCGCGATGACGAGCGGCTCGCCTGGGTGTTGCACGACGGGTTCGGGCTGCCCCCGCACGAGACGGCGCGGGTCCTCGGGGTGTCCCCGGAGACGGCCGCGCGGCTCGTCCGGCGCGCGCGGGAGCGGATCCGGGGCAGGAGGACGCCCCGCGGCGCGCGCCGGCGGGAACGGGCGGTGATGGACCGGTTCATGGCGGGGGTGCGCACGGGTGACCACCGGGTGATGGGGGCGCTGCTCGCTCCCGACGCGGTCGCCCGCTCCGATGCCGGAACGGTGCACGGCGCCGCTGCCGTGGCCGAGGTGGCCGTCGCCACCGCCCGGCGCGCGGAGGTGTCACGTCCCGCGCTGGTCGACGGGGCGGTGGGCGCGGTCGCCTTCCTCGCCGGCCGGCCGGTGTCGGCGTTCGCCGCGACCCTCCGCCGGGACGTGATCGTCGCCCTGTCCATCACCGTCGGGGAGGACCGGGTACGCGCGCTCGACCTCGCCTTCCCCGACTCCTGACGGATGCGCCCCCGGGTGGCGGCGAGCGCTGCCGCCCGGGGGTGCGCACACCGGCGCGTCGTGGTGGTCGACCGCACGGAGGCCGGATCGCCGCGCCCGCCACCGGACGGCTCCGGAGGGAGCGGCGGTCAGGCGGCTCAGGTCCGGGTCGCCCGCAGGACCACGAACTTGTGGTCGCTCGCGACGAGCTCGCTGTTCCCGAAGATCCTGCGGAGCGTGACGTGGTAGCCCAGGTGCCGGTTGCCGATGACCCACAGTTCGCCGCCGGGCCGCAGCGCGCGCCGGGCGTCCGCGAACATGCGGCGGGCCGTGCGGTCGGTGGTGGCCTGGTGGCTGTGGAAGGGCGGGTTGTTGAGGACGAGGTCGAGGGAGCCCGGGGGCAGCGCCGCGAGTCCGTCTCCGACGAGGAACTCCGCCGTGCGGCCGGCGCCCCCGTGGGCACGGAAGTTCTCCCGGGCGGAGGCGACCGCCTGGTGGGACTCGTCGGTGAAGACCAGTTCCGCCTCGGGTTCGTGGAGGGCGACGGCGAGGCCGACCACACCGTTCCCGCAGCCCAGGTCGGCGACCTTGGCCCGGCCGAGACCGCCCGGCAGGTTCGCGAGGAAGAAGCGGGTTCCGATGTCGAGGCGGTCGGCGCAGAAGACCCCGGCGTGGTTGGTGACGGTCAGTCCGGGAAGGCCGGGCGCAGGCGTGTCCTCGGGGAGTGCGTAGCGGTGCGGCCACGGGTTGGGCCCGGGCGCGGCGGCCGGGTCGGGGGTGGTGTGGATCAGCCGGGCCTTCTTCACCGCGAGGGAGGTGCGGGTGGGACCGAGGATCCGCTCGAAGAGCTTGAGCGTGGAGGTGTGGATCTCCTTGACCATGCCGGTGCCGACGATCACGGTGTTCTCGTGCACGGCGGGCGCCAGCCGGTGCAGTTGGTCTTCCAGGAGCGCGAGGCTCTTGGGGACGCGGACGAGGAGCACGTCGATCCGCTCCGGCGGCGGGTCCTGGGTGGTGAGCAGCCGTACGGCGTCCGGGGCCGCCCCGGCGCGCGCGAGGTTGGCCGAGGTCGCCTGCCCGCCGAGGTACGAGTCGGACACCTGGACGAGTTCGGCGGGGTCTGCGGCCTGCAGCGCGGTGACGAGGGCTCCCCAGCGGTCGCCGAGGACGACAACGGTGCCGGAGAGGTCGGTTCCCTCATCGGCGAGGTGTCCGAGGAGGTACTCGTCGGACGCGTCCCAGGCGCGCAGCTGGTCGCGCGGGTCCTCGGGGAAGCGGGTCAGCGTGAAGGCGCCCCATGACGTGCTCAAACGGTTCATCGTGCTCTCAGGCTAGCCGGTCGCAGCCCTTCGGAGCCCCGTCGCACGGCCCCTGCCGGGCCCCTGTTGCCGGTCTTTGCGCCCCCGGCCTGCCCCGACCTGCTCTTCCCGGTGCCGTTTCCGGTCTCCGGCACCCCGCTCCGCACTGACGCGGTCCGCCCTCCGCGCCCGTCCCGCTCGACCGGCCCCGGCGCGCGTCATCGCAGGGCGGCGCCGAGCCGGAAGTGCCAGAGGCCGGGACGACCGGTCAGGGTGACGGTGGAGAGGGGACGGACGTCGACGCTCCAGTAGGTGGCGGGCGGCGCCTTCAGGGCGTAGACGAGGGCGGCCCGTACGACGGCGGGTTCGGCGACGGCGACGATGGAGCCGTCGTCGGCGGGGCGGGTGTCGAGCCAGTTTCCGACGCGGGTGATGAAGGCCAGGAGGGGTTCGCCGCCGTGCGGGGCGATGCGGGGGTCGGTGAGCCAGGCGTCGACGGCGTCCGGTTCGAAGGCGGCGACCTCGGCCAGGGTCAGCCCCCGCCAGCGGCCCATGTCACAGTCGCGCAGCGCGGGCTGGGCGAGCGGCGCGTAGCCGAGGGCGGTGCCGGTGGCACGGCTGCGCGGGGTGGGTGAGCAGTAGCGCAGCTCGGCCTCGCCGAGCGGGATGAGTGCGGGCGCGGCCTGCTGCACCTCGTACCAGCCGGCCTCGTCCAGCGGCCGGTCGTCGTCGAAGCGTTCGGCGAGCAGGGCGGAGCTGCGTGCTGCCGTGACGAGCGTCACCCGAAGACCCATGGCCGCGATCGTGGGGCCGACGGCGCCGCTGGTCAAGGGGTCGGCCGTGGGGACGGGAGGGAAGCGGGCTCACTGTTGCCCGAGAGTCATCCACTTGTCCGGATATCGCAGTGGCGTGAAACCCACCTTCTCGTACACGCCGTGGGCATCGGCGGTGGCGAGCAGGATGCGGCGCAGGCCGTACGGTTCCATGTGGTCGCGGACCGCGGCGACCAGCGCGGTGCCCAGACCGGTGCCGCGGGCCGGTCGGTCGACGTAGACGTCGCAGAGCCAGGCGAAGGTGGCGTAGTCGGTGACGATGCGGGCGTAGGCGCTCATCTCCCCGGTCTCCCGGTGGTAGGCGCCGAAGTTCAGCGAGCCGGCGATGGCGTCGTCCTGCTTGTCCCGAGGTCGACCGAGGGCCCAGTAGGCATCGGTGGAGAGCCAGCGGTGGACGCGTGTCGCATCGATCCGCGCGGAATCCGCCGAGATCTCGTACTCCCCGTGCAGGACGGGGCCGTCGGGAACGCCGACGGCGGTGCTGTCGCTCATGGCCGAAGGCTCTCAGGGGCGCGCCGGATTGTCAGGCGAATTCCCTCGGGCCGGCCCCCGGTGGGCCCTCACCGGCAACCGCCAGGAAGGGGCACCTCCGGATCAGGAGGTGAGCTCGTCCACCGCCGCGCGCAGGCGCCGTACGCCCTCGGCGATCTCCGCGGGGCCGGCGACACCCGCGAAACTCAGCCGGATGTGGCCGGCGGGGGGCTCTGCGCAGAAGTACGGGCGGCCGGGCGCGACGGCCACCCCCGCACGCAGCGCGGCGGTCAGGAGGGAGGACTCGGGAAGCATGTCGGGGAGCCGCGACCAGAGCTGGTAGCCGCCGGAGGGCACGTGGGGCGGGGTGAGCTCGGGGAGGTGGCGGGCGAGCGCCCCGGCCATGGCCTCCCGGCGGCTCCTGAGTTCCTGCGAGACGGCGCGGAGGTGACGGGGCCAGGCCGGGGAGCCGACGAGTTCGAGCGCGGCCTCCTGGAGCGGACGGGGTACGAAGAAGCTGTCGACGACCTGGATGGCGCGCAGCCGCTCCAGGACCGGGCCGCGGGCGGCGAGGGCACCGACCCGGAGGCTGGGCGAGGTGGGCTTGGTGAGCGAGTAGACGTGGACGACGACGCCGTCGGGGTCCGCTGCGGCGAGGGGGGCGGGCAGTGGGCCCGCGTCCTCGTGGACGAGACGACGGGCGAAGTCGTCCTCGACGATGAAGGCGCCGGCGGCACGGGCGATGCGAATCGCCTCGCGGCGCCGGTCGGGCTGCAGCACGGTGCCGGTCGGGTTCTGGAACAGCGGCTGGCAGACGAAGACGCGGGCTCCGGTGGCGCGGAAGGCGGCTTCGAGGAGCTCGGGACGGACCCCGCCGGCATCGGTCGGCACGGGTACGGGCCGGAGCCCGGCCGAACGGGCGACGGCGAGCATGCCCGGATAGGTGGGCGACTCCACGAGGACGGGCGTGCCGGGTGGGGCGAGGGCGCGCAGCGCGGTGGCGATCGCGGGCTGGCCGCCGGCGGTGATGAGGACCTCGGCGGCGGTGACGCTGCCGCCGATCTCGCGGGCGAACCATTCGCGCAGCTCGGGGAGGCCGTCGATGGGTGGCCGGCCCCAGGCGCCGGGCCGCCGGCCGGCGCGGGCGAGGGCGGCGGCGAGGGCCTGCTCGGGCTGGAGGGAGGGGTGGAGGTAGCCGCCGTTGAACTCGATCACACCGGGGGGAGGGGCGGAGAGGGTGACGAGGACGCCGGAGGCGTCGACGGCACGGGGGACGAGCTCGGTGGCGGCGTCAGCGCTGAGGGCGACTTCCTGCCAGGAGGTGTCCCCGGCGACCGGAACGGCGGTGCGGGGTTCTGCACGGTAGGCGCCGGCGCCGGGGCGGGTGACGACGAGCCCTTCGGCCGCGAGGAGGGCCAGGGCCCGGCTGACGGTGACCGGGGAGACCCGATGGCGCTCGACGAGCACACGACTCGATGGCAGCTTCTCGCCCGGAGAGTAGCGATCCATATCAGCTTTGAGGGTTTTCGCCAGTTCAGCCACACTGCTACGCTCATGCATGAGAGCACAGGATAGCGCTACCGAGGCGACCGCGATAGCGGTCACCGCTTCTGGGTCCACCACGGCCGCACCGAACGCCCCCCGTCGGACCTCCGCCCCCCGCAACCGCGGCACCCTGCTCGCCGGGCTCGGGGTGATCTCCTTCTCGCTCACATTCCCGTCGACCGCCTGGGGTCTGGAGAGCTTCGGCCCCTGGTCACTGGTGGCCGTGCGCTCCACGCTCGCCGGCCTCATCGCCGGCACCTTCCTGCTCGCGAGCCGGGTGCCCCTGCCCGAGCGCCGCCACCGGGCGGGCCTCGCCGTGGTGGCCTGCGGCGTCGTCATCGGATTCCCGCTGCTGACCACACTGGCCCTGCAGACCTCCACCACCTCGCACGCCGCCGTGGTCGTGGGCCTGCTGCCGCTCACCACCGCGACCTTCGCCGCCGTGCGGACCGGCCGAAGCCCGTCCCGCGCCTTCTGGATCGCGGCCGCCTCCGGCGCCGCGGTGGTGCTCGGCTTCACCCTCCAGCAGAGCGGTGGCGAACTCTCCACCGGCGACTCGTACCTCTTCGGGGCGCTGCTGGTGTGCGCGGCCGGCTACACCGAGGGCGGCAGGCTCGCGGCACTCATGCCGGGCTGGCAGGTCATCGGCTGGGCCCTGGTCCTCTGCCTGCCGCTCATGGTGGCCGCCTCGGCCGTCGCCCTGTCGATCGAACCGGTCCGGCTGACCGCACACGGGGTCGTCGGCCTCCTGTGGGTCGCCGCCGGCTCCACCTTCTTCGGCCTGTACGTCTGGTACCGGGGCATGGCCGAGATCGGCATCCCCAAGGCCAGTCAGCTCCAACTCGCCCAACCGCTGCTCACCCTCCTCTGGTCGGTCTCCCTCCTCGGCGAAGCGCTGCCCCTGGCCGCCCCGGTGGCGGCAGTGGCGGTCCTGGTCTGCATCGCGGTCACCCAACGGGCCAAGAGCTGAGGCGACGAATGCGGAAGAAACGGGTCACAATGACAGAAAGAGGCTCCGAGCTGAGCAGGACGGAACAAGCCCGGTCGCGAGGAGGTCAACCCGATGCAGGCGAGCGTGGGCGACAAACTGCTGGTGCACGGCCGGACCGTCGGTCACCACGACCGTACGGCCGAGGTCCTTCAGGTACTGGGAGAGAACGGCACTCCCCCGTACCGCGTGAAGTTCGAGGACGACGGACACGAGGCCCTGATGTCTCCGGGTCCCGACACCGTCGTGCGCCACCGCCCGGGGGCCGGGACCGACTGAGTCCCTACCCCGGCGGACGGACCCTGGTCGGGTAGTGATCGGCCACCACGGTGGCCATCGCCCCGATCGGGTCCGCGGCGACCTCCTTCGCGGAGAAGAAGCAGTGGCCGCCGACCGAAGGGTGGGCAGCGGCCAGCGCCAGGTGGCGCGACAGCTCCTGCGGGTCCTGCCAGGCCGCGGGCTGGGCGGGCGCACCCGCCTTGTAGAGGGCCTCCCCGATGTAGAGCTCCACGCCGGTGCCCCGGACGACCGCGTCCCACCAGGGCAGCAGCTTGGCGTAGTCGGCGGCGGGCAGGCCGATGTTCCAGTACAGCTGGGGCACGACGTGGTCGATCCAGCCCTCCCGGACCCACTTCCGGGTGTCGGCGTACAGGTCGTCGTAGGTCTGCACTCCGGCACGGGTGTCGGAGCCCTCCGGGTCGGTGTCGACGTTCCTCCACACGCCGAAGGGGCTGATGCCGAAGGCCGCGTCCGCCCTGATCGCCTTGATCCGGGCGGCCGTCCCGGCGACCAGGAGATCGATGTTGTGCCGCCGCCAGGAGGCCTTGTCGGGGAAGCCACCGCCGTACCGCCGGTACGTCGCGTCATCGGCGAAGGACTGACCGGCCACCGGATACGGATAGAAGTAGTCGTCCCAGTGCACGGCGTCGACGTCATAGCGGCACAGCGCGTCCAACATCGCGTCCTGGACGAAGTCCCGGACCTCCGGCAGCCCGGGGTCGTAGTAGAGCCTCCCGCCGTACGGCAGCACCCACTCGGGACGGAGCCGCGCCGGATGGTCGGCGACGAGACGGCGCGGATCGGTGTGGTTGGCCACCCGGTAAGGGTTGAACCAGGCGTGCAGTTCGAGCCCCCGCGCATGGGCCTCGTCGACGGCCGTGCCCAGCGGGTCCCAACCGGGGTCCCGGCCCTGGGTGCCGGTCAGGCACTCCGCCCACGGCTCATACGGCGAGGGCCACAACGCATCGGCGGTCGGCCGGACCTGGAGGACCACCGTGTTGAGCCGGCGCTCTACGGCCGTGTCCAGGTGCCCCAGGAGCTCCGCGCGCTGCCGCTCGGCGGTCAGGCCGGCTCGGGACGGCCAATCGCGGTTGGCCACCGTCGCCATCCACATGCCGCGGAACTCCCGCCGCCGGTGGACCGCAGGTCGCCCCGGAGCCACCGCGTCGGTCGCCGTGGCCCCGGTCGCGCCCGTCGCGGCGAGCGTCACACCGGCGGCGCCGGTCACGAACCCTCTTCTGCCGATAGGCCGCACTTGTCCCCTTCCACTGTCGGATACGTCACACCCACCTGGACAGCATGCACGCCCCGGACGATCGATCATCGGTTAATGAGCGGTAACGTCGTGGGGGTCGAGGCGGACGCACCGGAATCACACGGAGGCCCGCCGCCAGAGAAGAGCGAAAGGCACGAGGTGACGGACTCCATGGCCGACATTGAGCGCGTCGGAGTGGTGGGCTGCGGCCAGATGGGCGCGGGCATCGCAGAGGTGTGTGCCCGGAGCGGGCTTGACGTGAGGGTCGCCGAGACCACCGGCGAGGCGCTGGAGATCGGCCGCACGCGGCTCTACAACTCGCTGGCGAAGGCCGCCGAGCGCGGGAAGATCAGCGAGGAGGAGCGGGACGCGACGCTCGCCCGCCTCAGCTTCACCACCGACCTGGGAGAGTTCGCCGACCGCGACCTGGTCATCGAGGCGGTCGTGGAGAACGAGCAGGTCAAGACCGAGATCTTCCAGGTGTTGGACCAGGTGCTGACCCGCCCGGACGCGATCCTGGCCTCGAACACCTCGTCCATCCCGCTGGTCAAGCTGGCCGTCGCGACCTCGCGCCCGGACCAGGTCATCGGCATCCACTTCTTCAACCCGGCCCCGGTGCAGAAGCTCGTCGAGCTGATCCCGGCCCTCACCACCTCCGAGGGCACGATCAGCCGGGCCCAGGCGTTCTCGGAGAAGGTCCTCGGCAAGCACGCAATCCGGGCCCAGGACCGCTCCGGCTTCGTGGTCAACGCACTGCTGGTGCCGTACCTGCTCTCGGCGATCCGGATGTTCGAGTCGGGCATCGCGAGCCGCGAGGACATCGACAACGGCATGGAGTTCGGCTGCGCCCACCCGATGGGCCCGCTGAAGCTCTCCGACCTGATCGGTCTGGACACGATCGCGTCGATCGCCGACTCGATGTACTCCGAGTTCAAGGAGCCGCTGTACGCGGCTCCCCCGCTGCTCCAGCGCATGGTGGACGCGGGACGGCTCGGCCGCAAGACGGGCTCCGGCTTCTACCCCTACTCCTGAGACCGGTCGCTCCTGAGGGACCGGTCCCTCTTCCAGACCCGGAGGGGCGGCGTCCGACCCCTGACGCCGCGACTCCGGCCGGGCGGCCCGTACCCCCGCAC
>NZ_JBHYMF010000255.1:0-8730 GCF_042742855.1 Streptomyces sp. NPDC058877
GCCGGGCCCTCCGGACCGGGGAAACCCCCGGTCAGAGCTTCTCGATGACGTGGTCGATGCAGGCCGTCAGCGCCCGCACGTCCGCCGGGTCGATCGCCGGGAACATCGCGATCCGCAGTTGGTTGCGTCCCAGCTTGCGGTACGGCTCGGTGTCCACGATGCCGTTCGCGCGCAGCACCTTCGCGACGGCCGCCGCGTCGATCTCGTCCGCGAAGTCGATCGTGCCGATGACCTGGGAGCGCTTCGCCGGGTCCGTGACGAAGGGGGTCGCGTACTTGGACTCCTCGGCCCAGGAGTACAGCGCGTTCGAGGACTCCTTGGTGCGGGCCACGGCCCACTCCAGACCGCCCTGGCCGTTGATCCACTTCAGCTGCTCGTTGAGCAGGAAGAGGGTGGAGAGCGCCGGGGTGTTGTACGTCTGGTTCTTCAGCGAGTTGTCGATCGCCGTCGGCAGCGAGAAGAACTCCGGGACGTGCCGGCCGGACGCGTGGATCCGCTGCGCCCGCTCCAGGGCGGCCGGGGAGAAGGCCGCGAGCCACAGGCCGCCCTCGGCGGCGAAGGACTTCTGCGGGGCGAAGTAGTAGACGTCCGTCTCGGTGATGTCGACCGGGAGGCCGCCCGCGCCGGAGGTCGCGTCGACGAGGACGAGTGCGCCCTCGTCGGCGCCCGCGACCCGCTTGAGGGGGGCGGCGACACCGGTGGAGGTCTCGTTGTGGGTGTACGCGTAGACGTCGACGCCCGCCTCGGCCACCGGCTCCGGGTGCGTGCCCGGGTCGGAGGAGATCACGGTCGGCTCGGCAAGCCAGGGAGCCAGCTTGGCGGCCTTCGCGAACTTGGAGGAGAACTCGCCGAAGGTGAGGTGCTGCGACTTGTTCTCGATGAGGCCGTGGGTCGCGATGTCCCAGAAGGCGGTGGAGCCGCCGTTGCCCAGGATCACCTCGTAGCCCTCGGGCAGCGAGAAGAGGTCGGAGACGCCGGAACGAACCTCGCCGACCAGGTTCTTGACCGGAGCCTGGCGGTGGGAGGTGCCGAGGAGGGAGGTGCCGGTGGCGGCCAGGGCGTCCAGCGCCTCCGTACGCACCTTGGAGGGGCCCGCGCCGAAACGGCCGTCGGCGGGCTTGATGTCAGCGGGAATCTGGATCTCAGCCACGAGGCGGAGGGTATCGGTTCGGGGAGGGCCCGGTCGCCGGATGTCCGCCCGATGAGACGAGGCGTGGGACATCCTGGGCTCGTGCGAACACACGAGGAAGACCCGTCCGGGCTTGCCGCAGCCCTGCGCACCGCCGTCGCCGGAGAGGTCGACTTCTCCACCACGGCCCGCGCCCTGGCGACGATGGACGCCTCCAACTACCGCCGTGTTCCCGCCGGTACGGTCGCACCGCGCGACGCCGACGACGTCGCCGCCGTCCTGGAGGTGTGCCGGGCGCACGGCACCACCCCGGTCGTCGCCCGCGGCGCCGGGACCTCGATCGGAGGCCAGGCGACCGGGGCCGGCGTGGTGCTCGACCTCACACGGCACCTGGGCGGGATCGTCTCCCTGGACCCCGGGGCGCGCACGGCCGTGGTCCGGTCCGGGCTCGTCCTCGACCGGCTGCGGGCCGCGGCCCGGCCGTACGGACTGACCTTCGGCCCCGATCCGTCCACGCACAGCCGCTGCACCCTCGGCGGAATGATCGGCAACAACGCCTGCGGGGCGCACTCGGTCGCCTGGGGCACCACCGCGGACAACGTGCGCTCCCTCGAAGTGGTGAGCTACCGGGGCGACAAGTTGACGTTGGGCCGGGGCGGGCAGGGCGCCCCCACCGGACTCCTGGACCTCGTCGACCGCCATCTGGCCCTGCTGCGCACCGGCTATCCGGCCGACCTCCCGCGCCGCATCTCCGGCTATGCGCTCGACGCGCTGCTCCCCGAGCGGGGCGTCGACGTGGCCCGCTCCTTCTGCGGCAGCGAAGGCACGCTGGGCATCGTGACGGAGGCGACGGTGGCACTCGTCCCGCTGCCGTCCGCACCGGTCCTGGTCGTCCTCGGATACCCCGACGAGGGCGCGGCGGCCGATGCGGCGGCCGGACTGCTCGTGCACCGGCCGCTCACCGTGGAGGGCATGGCCGCGGACCTCGTGCGGGGCGCCGACGGGCTGCCGCGGGGGGCGGCCTGGCTGTTCTGCGAGGTCGACGGCGAGCGGGCGGCCCGGGAACTGGTCCGGGCCGCGGACGCGCTGGACGCGGCGGTGGTCCGGGAGCCGGCCGGACAACGGGCGCTGTGGCGGATCCGGGAGGACGCGGCCGGGACGGCGACCCGCTCGCCCGACGGGGTGGAGGCCTGGCCGGGCTGGGAGGACTGCGCGGTGCCGCCGGCCCGGCTCGGCGGGTACCTCCGGGAATTCCGCGCCCTCCTGGCCGAGTTCGGTCTCCGCGGAGTCCCGTACGGGCACTTCGGGGACGGCTGCGTGCACGTCCGGATCGACTTCGACCTGTACAGCGGCAAGGGCGTGCGGGACTTCCGCGGCTTCTCGGAGGCCGTCGCCGACCTCGTGGTCGCCCACGGCGGCTCGCTCTCCGGCGAGCACGGCGACGGACAGGCGCGGGCCGAACTGCTGCCCAAGATGTACGGGGAGGAACTGGTCGCCCTCTTCGGCGCGGCCAAGGACGTGTGGGACCCGGACGGAGGCCTGAACCCGGGGATGCTCGTGCGACCGCGACGGCTCGACGAGGGCCTGCGGTTCGAGGGCCTGCCCCTGGTGGGGATCGGGCGGGCGGCGGCGCGGTGCGTGGGGGTCGCCAAGTGCCGGGTGGACGGGCCTTCTTCGGGACCGGGCGTGATGTGTCCTTCGTACCGGGCGACGGGGGAGGAGAAGCACTCGACGCGGGGCCGGGCACGGCTCCTCCACGAGATGGCGCTCGGGGAACTCATCACCGACGGCTGGCGCTCGGAGGAGGTGCGGGAGGCGCTGGACCTGTGCCTGTCCTGCAAGGGCTGCCGCAGCGACTGCCCGGTCGGCGTCGACATGGCGGCGTACAAGGCGGAGTTCCTCGACCGGCACTACGCGGGCCCGCTCGGTCTGCTGCGCCGGCCCCGCTCGCACTGGACGATGGGGCGCCTCCCGAGCTGGCTCGGCCACTTCGGGCGGGGACTGAACGCGGTGCTGGGGCTGCCGTTCGCCGCGCGGCTCGCAGGGGTGACGCCGGAGCGGACGCTGCCGAGGGTGGCGGAACGCCCCTTCGCGGACTGGTTCGCCGACCGCGCCTCGAACCGCCCACCGGCCCTCACCCTCTGGCCGGACACCTTCACCAACCACCTGGCCCCCGAGGTCGGCCAGGCCGCCGTCCGCGTCCTGGAGGACGCCGGCCTAGGGGTGGAACTGCCGCCCGGCCGGGTCTGCTGCGGGCTCACCTACGTCTCGACCGGCCAGCTCGGGGCGGCCCGGAAGGTCATGCGGCGGACCCTCGACGTGATCGGCGAGGGGACGGGCCTGCCCCTCGCCGTCCTCGAACCCTCCTGCGCCGCGACCCTCCGCACCGACCTGCCCGAACTGCTGCCGGACGACCCCCGTGCCGCCCGGCTCGCCGCTTCCGTGCACACCTTCGCCGAAGTCCTGGAATCCCTGGCGCCCGACTGGACCCCGCCCCGACTGGACCGTCCGGTCGTCGGCCAGACGCACTGCCACCAGCACGCCGTCCTGGGCGACGCGGCCGACCGCAGGCTCCGGGAACGTGCCGGCCTCACCGGTGAGCTGGCGGGCGGCTGCTGCGGCCTCGCGGGGAACTTCGGCTTCGAACCGGGCCACTACGAGGTCTCGGTCGCCTGTGCCGAGGACCAGTTGCTGCCGTCGCTGAGGAGCGCCGCCCCGCACGCGGAGGTCCTGGCGGACGGCTTCTCCTGCCGCACCCAGGTCGCGGACCTGACGGGACTCCGGGGCCGGCACACGGCGGAACTGCTGGCGGAGGGACTGGAGGAGGGATTGGGGGAGGCGTTCGGGGAGGGGGCGGGCGGGGGTCCGGCCCGGGGTGGAGGATCCGAGCCGGAGGCCGGCGCCCCCTGAGGCGGGCCGACCGAGCCACGGCCGGTGGCGGGCGGGGGCGGGGCCGTGGCGAGGGAGGCGGGGAACGCGCCCGCCCCGGCCGGTGGCACAGCGCCGGCCGGACGGTCCGCCACGCCGCCCCTCCGCTACGCCGCCTCCCGGACGATCGCCCGGGCCATTGCGATCAGCGCCTCCGTCGCCGGGTGGGGAAAGGCGTCCCGCCAAGCGAGCACCACCGGCAGGGGCGGTGCGTCGGGGAGCGGGCGGTAGGCGACGCCCGGATGGGGATGGAGCGCCGCCGTGGAGGCGGAGGAGACGCCGACCCCCCGGCCAGCGGCGATGGCCGTGAGCCAGTCGTCGGTGTTGGCGACCGTCAGGGTGGCGGCCGGGCGGGCACCGGCCGCCCAGAGCGCGAGGGTGGTCGCGCCGGAGACCGTGTTGAGCACGACCGTCTCACCGGCGAGGTCGTCGAGGGCGAGCCGGGCGCGGTCGGCGAGCGGGCTGTCGGCGGGCAGTGCGGCCACCCGCTCCTCGGTCGCCAGCTCCGCCGTCACCAGACCCGGGGCCTCCACGCTTCCGCGCAGCAGCGCCGCATCCACCTCGCCCCGGGCCAGACCGGCGGTGCGGTCGTCGATGCGGAGGAGTTCGAGGGGCGTCTCCGGGTGCGCGCGCTGCCAGCGCCGCAGCAGCGGGGTGGTGTACGCGCCGAAGGCCGACCAGGCGTGTCCGAGGCGCAGCGGACGGTGCCGCAGCCGCGCCGGGTCGACGGCGGTCTCGAAGGCGGCGAGGGCGGCTGCCGCCCGGTCCTGGAACGCGCGCCCCTCGGCGGTGAGTACCAGGTGGTGGGTGGAGCGGTCGACGAGGCGGGCGCCGAGGTGCTGCTCCAAGGCGGCGAGGGTGCGGGAGACGGCGGGTTGGGTGAGGTGGAGCCGGGCGGCTGCCCTGGTCAGGCTGGACTCCTCGGCGATGGCGAGGAAGCAGCGGAGGTGACGCAGCTCGATGCTCATGCGTCCGGAGCATAACCGCAGCACAATCGGCATTTCCGGTGCCGCGCAGAGGCTCGTAGCGTGAGAGGGGAACCTGGCCGCAGTCCGTCGTTCGGTGCATTATTCTGGACTGAAGGTTCAGTGTGTTGAACTTTTTCTGGTTGTGAAGGAGTGGTCGATGGACGGTCCGGTCAAGGAGGTGCCCCCGGTCGCGGCACCCGTCGTCGTGCCCGCGGCGACGCCCGCGGTGCACCCGGGGGGTCCGGGTGGTCCGGGTGGTCCGGAGGCCCCAGGGCGGGCGCGACCCGCCGCGGGGACCCGGCTCGGGCCGGTCGCGCTCGTCGTCGCCGGCGGACTCTCCGTGCAGTTCGGCTCCGCCGTCGCCGTCCTGCTCATGCCGCGCGCCGGCGCACTCGGGGTCGTCACCCTGCGGCTGGTGCTGGCCGCGGCCGTCCTGCTGATCGTCTGCCGGCCCAGGGTCCGGGGCTACGGCCGCGCCGACTGGGGGACGGTCCTCGCCTTCGGCACCGCCATGGCCGCCATGAACATCCTCTTCTACCAGGCCGCCGACCGGATCCCGCTGGGCGCCGCCGTGACCCTGGAGGTCCTCGGCCCGCTGATCCTCTCGGTCGTCGCCTCCCGCCGACTCGTCAACCTCCTCTGGGCCGGCCTCGCCCTCGGCGGCGTCGTCCTCCTCGGGGGTGGCGGCTTCGACCGCCTCGACCCGCTCGGTGCGGCGTTCGCCCTCGCCGCGGGCGCCATGTGGGCCGCCTACATCGTCTTCAGCGCCCGCACCGGCCGTCGCTTCCCCCAGGCCGACGGGCTGGCCCTGGCCATGGCGTTCGGCGCCGTCCTCAGCCTCCCGCTGGGCATCGCGGAAGCGGGCGACACGCTCCTGGTGCCGTCGACGATCGGCCTGGGCCTGGCGGTCGCGCTGATGTCCTCGGTCCTTCCCTACACCCTGGAGCTCCTCGCCCTCCGCCGTCTGCCCGCACCCACCTTCGCGGTCCTGATGAGCCTGGAACCCGCCATCGCCGCGGTGGCCGGCTTCCTCGTCCTCGGCCAGTTCCTGTCCGGCACGGACGCCCTCGCCATCGCCCTCGTCATCGGCGCGAGCATGGGCGCGGTCCGCACCCGGTCGCGGAGCGCCGACGGCGCCTAGACTCCGCGCATGATCGCCCAACTGCAGTGCGTCGTCCTGGACTGTGCCGCCCCCCGCGAACTCGCCGGGTTCTACCGCTCGGTGCTCGGCGGGGACGTGGACCGCCCCGATCCCCGCTGGTCCCTCCACGCGGACTGGTCCACCCTGCACACCCCCGGTGGGCTCGTCCTCTGCTTCCAGCGCGTCGCCGACCACCGTCCGCCGACCTGGCCGGACCCCGAGCGGCCCCAACAGTTCCACCTCGACTTCGGCGTCGCCGACCTGGACGCCGCCCACGAGCAGGTCCTCGCACACGGCGCGACGCTGCTCGACGACGCGGCAGGACACTGGCGGGTCTACGCGGACCCGGCCGGCCATCCGTTCTGCCTGGTCAGGCACTGACCCCACCGGCCGTGAGCGGTCGGACGGCGGATCGGCCGCACGGGCCCCTCCGCTGCCGTGCGGGTCCTCGCCGCCCAAACGTCGGTGGGCGACGGTCTGCGCGCCGGCTCCCGCCACCGCACCCCCAGGGCCCCCGTTGCCCCGTGCCCCGGTCGGCGGCCGAAGAGTGGCCGAGGGAGGAGGGCGTGCCTACGTTCGTCGCATGGGTACCGAGGGCGCGACCGGGGCGCGGAAGACGGCGGTGGTGGAGGACGTCGCGCACCTCCTGGTGCGCTGTCTGCGGGCCGAGGGCGTGGAGTACGTCTTCGGGATCCCGGGTGAGGAGAACATCCGCTTCGTCGACGCGCTGAACGACTCCGGCATCCGGTACGTCCTGGTGCGCCACGAGCAGGCCGCCTCGTTCATGGCGGAGATCTACGGACGGCTGACCGGCCGGGCCGGCGTGTGTTCGGCGACCCTGGGGCCCGGCGCGATCAATCTGCTCCTCGGCGCCGCGGACGCCATGACCAACAGCGCGCCGCTGGTGGCCCTGGCCGCCCAGGGTTCCCTGCGCCGCATCCACAAGGAGTCACACCAGGTCATCGACCTCGTGTCGATGTTCGCTCCCGTCACCCGGTGGTCGGCCCACATCGAGTGTCCGGACGCGGTGCCGGAGATGACGCGCAAGGCGTTCAAGACCGCTCAGAGCGAGCGTCCCGGAGCCGTGTTCCTGGCGGTGCCGGAGGACATCGAAGCGGAGGGCCCCGCCGAGCCCCTGGGCCCCTTGCAGATCGATGCGGTGCACGCCGATGCGCCGTCACCCTCGCAGATCGCCCGGGCGGCCGAGGTGCTCGCCACGGCCCGGAACCCCATCGTGCTGGCCGGCCACGGCGCCGCGAGGGCCGGGGCCTCAGCCGCTCTGCTGAGGTTCGCCGAGCGGCTGAACATCCCGGTCGCGACCACCTTTCACGGCAAGGGAGTCTTCCCCGACGACCATCCCAACGCCCTCGGTGCGGTCGGCTTCATGCGCCACGACTACGGCAACTTCGGCTTCGACGCAGCCGATGTGCTGCTCTGCGTCGGCTACGAGGTCCAGGAGTTCGACCCTGCCAAGATCAACCCGAACGGCGACAAGCGCATCGTGCACGTGCACCGCTCCCCCGCCGAGGTGGACGCCCACTACCCGGTCGCAGTCGGCGTCGAGGGCGATCCCTCCCAGGCGCTGGACGCACTCGCGGCAGCACTGCCCGACGGCCTCGCCCACGACTCGTCGAGCAGCACGAAGATCCGTGCGCTGCTCGACGAAGAGCTCCGCTACGGACGCGACAACGAGGCTTTCCCCCTGGTGCCGCAGCGCGTGGTGGCGGACGTCCGTGCGGCGCTGGACCGCCAGGACATCGTGCTCGCCGACACCGGCGCCGGGAAGATGTGGATGTCCCGCCTCTACCCGACCTACGAACCGAACACCTGCCTGGTCTCCAACGGACTGTCCACCATGGGATTCGCGCTGCCGGGTGCCATCGCCGCCAAACTGGCCCGGCCGGACCGACGTGTCCTTGCGGTGATGGGCGACGGCTCCTTCCTGATGAACTCCCAGGAACTGGAGACCGCCGTCCGCGAACGCATCCCCCTGGCCGTCCTCGTCCTCGTGGACGAGGAATACGGCCTGATCACCTGGAAGATGGAACTCGAACTCGGCCGCCACAGCCACACCCGGTTCACCAACCCGGACCTGGTCGCCTACGCCGAGAGCTTCGGCGCACGCGGCTACCGGGTCGAGTCCGCCGACCAGTTGCTGCCCACCTTGCGCCGCGCCGTCGACGACGACGGTGTCTCCGTGATCGCCTGCCCCGTCGACTACTCCGAGAACCTGCGCCTGACCGACCGGCTCGGCACCCTCAGCGGCCCGTTCTGACCTGCTGGTTTCCAAGACGGGAAACCGGGCCCCCCGGTCGACGTCGCACCTCTCGCCCGCCGGGGCGTGGGCCGCGTGTTCCCACTGCTGCGCAGCGATGCCGCTCTGCCGTGTTCCGGTGTCCGTCCCGCCGCCCACGACGCCCTGCCCGAGGACGAGCGGCCGACCGCGCCCGACGCGTACGCGATCGGCGCGGGGGTGCCTCTATGTCCTTCGTCAAGGCGCCCGTGTCGGGTTTGGGGTGGTTCAGGGTTGTTGGGGTTATGCGGCGAGCTCGATGTCCTTCGGC
>NZ_JBHYMF010000256.1:0-8610 GCF_042742855.1 Streptomyces sp. NPDC058877
GCGGTGCCCTAGGGCCACGGCATGCGACGGAGGACCGGGTTGGCGGTGGCGGGGGCGGCGGCCCTGGCTTGGGGCGAGTGGCTCAACGGGCGTTGGTCCCGCACCCTCGTCGGGCACGCCGAGGGCCCCGTCGAAGCGGTGGTGGTGTTGGGGTACCGGAACGCCGGGACCAGGGCGAACCTGATCAACCGCTGGCGGGTCCGCGCCGGCATCCGCTCCCTCGCCGCCGGCCGCACGCGAGACGTGCGCCTGGTCTTCAGCGGCGGCGCGGTCGGCGGCGACGTCTCCGAGGCCCGATTGATGGCCGAGTACGCGAGGTCCGTCCTGGCGTACGACGGCACGGCGCTCCTCGAAGAACGCAGCGGGACGACATGGGAGAACGTCACCCGGGTGATCCCCCTGATCGAGGACGTCGACCGCATCAAGATCGCCTCACAGCCGGCCCACGCGCTCAAGGCCCGCGCGTACTTGTGGCGGCAGCGCCCCGATCTCGCCGAGAGGCTCGTGCGCGCGGACGAATACCGGCCCGGTGAGTGGCTGGTCGCCAAACCGCTGCTGGCGCTCCACGGACTGTGGACGCTCCGCGGCCTCACCACGGAGGAACGGACCCGCGTGCGGCGCCGAGCCGGGCGAACGGCGGTGCGGTGACGGAACCCGGAGGCCGGATCCTCCGCGGCCCCCTCGTCGGACGGCGCGGAAGGCTGCGGGAGCCGTAGCCGGACCGGGTGCCCCGGGGACGGCCGGCCGATCGGAGCCGGCGCGCCGGTACGCCCGGTGGACCCCTCCTGCCCGTCGTGCGCCCGATCCCTCCACGCACGCCTCGCCACCCGCATCCCGCTCCCACGGGCTTCTCCGGCGCGAGGTCGTGACGTTCTGCCAGAAGCCTTCTGAGGGAGGCGTCCAGAGGCGATGTCAGTGGGCGGCGTTAGGTTCGTTGTTGTTCCGCCGCTCTGGCGTGAACGTCCCCTTTGGCGTGCATGGGAGAAGTGTGTTGTCGGTTTGGGAGAAGTCGAGTGTGGCGCGGGTGGTACTGCCCGCGCGGCCACGGAAACTGGCCAAGGTACCGTTCGTCGAGCTGGCCGACGGGCGTCTGCAGGGCGTGGTGTCCAGCGGGTCCGACATAGGGCGCGTGTACGTGTCCTCCATCGCCGCCGGGACGTACGCGTTCGCCTGCAGCACCAACAACAACCGTCCCTGCGGGGGTGCCCGCGGCGCGTTCTGCAACCACCTCCGTGCCCTCGTCACCGAGGCCGTCCTCCAGTACGGTCCGGAGCGCGTCGCCCGCTACCTGAAGGTGGACGCGGTCGAGAAGGAGGCCGACGCCCCGACGCTGCTCTCGGCCATGACCGCCACGCGCCCCGCCCAGGGGGACGCCGCGGCCGCCGCCCCGGTCTTCAACAGGTTCCTGAGGCACCTCGCCTATCTCGAACTGGAACCGACCGCTGCGCCGTTGCCCGAGATGCAGTGGTTCCCGCCGACGAGGGCGGTGGCCTGATGCGCATGGATCTCCTCGATGACCCCATCGACGGACTGCACGAGGCGCTCGAAGCCGTCGACGGATTCGACGAGGCGCTCGTGGGCGGACTGCTCCGCCCACAGCCCGCCCAAGCAGAAGGCCTTGCCGCGTTCCGGGCCGCGTTCGTCGGCAGCCCGCTCGCCGGCCTCGTCGCCGAGGCCGCGGACAAGGCCGCTGTCGGTGCCGCGGGCGAAGACCACTTCGTGGCGCTCGCGGCGGCCCGCTCCGCACTCATGGGAGCCGTCCACGACGCCCTGACGGTCCGCATCGGAGACGTCACAGGCCGCCCGGTGCCCAAGGAGCCGGCGCAGGGCAGCAGCGGGGAGGAGCCCGCCGCGAACGTCCTCGCCGCGGCCCGGGCCTGGCTGTGTGACCTCGCCCGTGCCGGCTGGCGGGGCATCGACCACGAGCTCGTCGGCGGTGCCGCCCCCGTGGTTTCCGCGATGCTCCCGGACTCCCGGCTGCGCCGCCAGGCGACGCTGCTCGACGGCTTCTCGGCCGAACTCGCCGCGTCCTGCCCGGGCGCAGCCCTGGAACGCGTCCCGGCCCGTCGTTGGGCCGACCTGTGGGCGCGCGCCCTGTTGCTGACGCTGCCCGCAGCGACCCGAGCTCCCCGCACCTCCACCGCGACCGGTCGTCTGTTGCCGCTCGGCGTGGACGTGCAGGAGCACGCGACCGCCGTACAGGCCCAGGTCCACGCCGTGTTCGAACCCGCGGACGGCACACCGGCGAGGCTGGTCCGGGCCGCGGTGTCCGCCCCCAAGCCGGACACCGTCGTCGGCGCCGGCCTCTGGCAGCTGCTCCGGCCCCGAATGTCGCTGCTGGCCGCGGTGAGCGAGGGCTCCTCCATGGAGCTCGACGCCATGCCCGTCACCTCCGAGGGCGACCTGATCTGGGACGACGAACGCGCCCGGGCAGGAGGACCGGCCGACCCCTTCGCCACGGCCCGGGTCGCCCTCTCCACCACGACCGATCCGGTCGTTGCGCCGCTGGACCGCCATCCGGCCCGGATCGCCGTGCCCGTCCTGCTGGAGGGGTACGCGGCGGAACGCGAGGAGGACGGAGCGACGGCGTTCGTCTTCGCGGGCCACCGGCTGCCCGTCGACACCGACCGCCTTCCGGCCGCCAGCCCGCTCTCCCCGGAGACGATCGCCGCCTCCGGTACGTGCCTGGGACTGCTCCGCTGGGACGCCGGAGAGTTCGTCCTGCAACCGCTCGCCGTCGAGACGACGGTCCGGAAGAAGACGGTCGCCGTCCACGCGGGCGCGTGGGCCGGAGGCACCACCGACAAGGCCGGGGCGCGCGCGGAGAAGGCGGCCACGGACTCGGTCGTGGTGCTGCGAGAGCGGGCCGGAAGGCTGCTGCGCCGATGACCGACCGCTCTGCCGCGCCGGCCCCGTCGAGGGGGGCCGACGCCGCCGCCGAACCGCCCGCGTCCCCCACCGCCACGCCGTCGCCCCGGCGCGCCCCTTCGGCGTCCAGCGCGCCCGATCTCCACGACAACCGACGCCAAGTCCTCTACTGGCGACTCCTCGCCCGACTCTTCGACTCCGAGGAGCAGGCCTCCCTGGAATCGGCGAGCCTCGACGTCGTCGAGGACATCGGTCTACCGACCGCGCTGCTCGACCCCACCGTCTCCGTGGACTCCGTCATCCAGCGCCATCCCGGGCTGGCCGAAGAATTCGACGGCCTGATGGCCCCGGAGCCCGAGCCGGACGGCGCCCGTGACCGGGCGGCCGAGGTGAGGCGCGCCGCGCTCGCGTCCAAGCTGTTGCTCAATGTCTTCGCCACCGGCTCCGGCACGGTGTCCGCCGGGCAACTCGCCCGCTGGCAATCGGACACGGGATGGTTGGAGCGTTCGTTCAACCGTCCGCCCGGCGGTCTGCGCGGCGAGGGAGCGGCGGGCGGAGCACGCACCGGTGGCGGCCTCGGCCCCGAGCTCGGGGCCATCGAAGCCGACCTCGTCCACCGCATGCACCTGCGCGAAGTGCTGGCCGACCCCGCGCTCGCCGCACGGCTCACCCCCAGCATGTCCCTGATCGAGCAGCTCCTGCGCGACAAGGGCAACCTCTCCGGCGTGGCCCTGGCCAACGCCAAGGCACTGATCAAGCGCTACGTCGACCAGGTGGCCGAAGTGCTCCGCACCCAGGTGGAGAAGGCCACCGTCGGTGAGCTCGACCGTTCGATCCCGCCCAAGCGGGTCTTCCGCAACCTCGACCTCGACCGCACCATCTGGAAGAACCTCACCAACTGGAGCCCGGAGGAGGAGCGGCTCCACGTCGACCGCCTCTACTACCGCCACACCGTTCGCAGGACCACTCCGCAGCGGCTCGTGGTCGTCGTGGACCAGTCCGGTTCCATGGTCGATTCGATGGTCAACTGCACCATCCTCGCCTCGATCTTCGCCGGACTGCCCAAGGTGGACGTCCACCTCATCGCGTACGACACCCGCGCGATCGACCTCACCCCGTGGGTGCACGACCCGTTCGACGTGCTCCTCCGCACCAACCTGGGCGGCGGCAACGACGGACCGGTGGCGATGGCCATGGCGAGGCCGAAGATCGCCGAGCCGAAGAACACCGTCATGGTCTGGATCTCTGACTTCTACGAGTTCGACCGCTCGCAGCCGCTGTTCGAAGGCATCGAAGCGGTCCACCGTTCCGGGGTCCGGTTCATTCCGGTCGGTTCGGTGACCAGCTCCGGGCGGCAGGAGGTCAATCCCTGGTTCCGGGAGCGGTTCAAGGCGCTCGGCACCCCGGTGGTCTCCGGACACGTCAACAAGCTCGTGCACGAACTCAAGACCTTCCTCACCTGACCCCAGCACCGAAAGGCACCACACATGTCCGACCTGCTCCGCGCCCCCGCCGAGATCAAGTACGCCGAGGAACTCGACTGGCTGGAGTCCATCGACGACGGCCCCAAGCCCTTCTCCTGGCGGCTGTCACCGAAGATGGTCCGCCTGTTCGTCCTCGGCTCCGAACGCGCCGACGGGCTGGACCGCGAGGTGGCGCAGAAGTGGTTCGGCGACCGCAGCTTCGTCGAGCGTTCCATCGTCACCCTCGCCTCCGACCGCGGTCTGCTGCTCATCGGAGACCCCGGCACCGGCAAGAGCTGGCTCGCCGAGCTCCTCGCCGCCGCGATCAGCCGCAACTCCACCCAGGTGGTCCAGGGAACCGCGGGCACGACCGAGGACCACATCAAGTACTCGTGGAACGTGTCGATGGTCATCTCCAAGGGGCAGTCCCGGGAGTCGATGATCCCGTCACCGATCATGACCGCGATGGAGACCGGCACCATCGGCCGCTTCGAGGAGTTGACCCGCTCCACCAGCGACGTGCAGGACGCGCTCATCTCGATCCTCTCCGAGAAGTACATCTCGGTACCCGAACTCGACGGTGCCGACGGCGAGAACATCGTCTTCGCGAAGCCCGGATTCTCGGTCATCGCCACGGCCAACAGCCGTGACCGCGGCGTCAACGACCTCTCCTCCGCGCTCAAGCGCCGCTTCAACTTCGTCCGCATCCCGGTCGTGACGAACAAGAAGAGCGAGGCGGAGATCGTCCGCTTCCGCACCGAGGAACTCCTCCGCCGCCACGCCATCGAACTGGACGTGCCGCCGACGCTCCTCGACGTCCTCCTCCAGAGCTTCGCCGACCTGCGGGCCTCCGCCGCCGCGGCCGGCAGTGACGACGAGAAGCTGGAGTCCGCCCTCTCGACCGCCGAGCAGATCGGAGTCCTGGAGGACTCGATCCTGCACAGCAACTTCTTCGGCGAGCGCACCCTGACCGCTCGCGCCCTCGCCTCCTCGCTGGTCGGCACGCTGGCCCGACGAGAGCCGGAGGACCTCGCCATCCTCAACAAGTACCTGCACGGAGTCGTCGAGCCGCGCGGCAAGGAAGAGGGCGGTTCCTGGACCGAGTTCCTCGAGGGCGGCCGTGAAGCGATCGCGAAGCTGTCATGACCGGAACCCCCTTCGCCGAGCTGCGCGGACAACTGCAGCAAGCCGCGACCGAGTTCGCCGGTGGCACCGATGCCCTGGAGGACATCCTCATCGGCATGGTCGACGACGTCGACCGCGCCGTGGCGGAGCCGCTGGAGATCTTCCCCGTCTGCCACCACTCACCGGCCTCCGCCCTCGCGATGGCCCGCCGACTGCGCGAGAAACGACCCAAGGTCGTCTACCTCGAACTGTGCGAGGACATGACGCCGCTCCTGACCGAACTCCGCAACTGCCGACTTCCGGTTGCCGTACAGGCCTTCGCGAGTGACATCGACGGCTTTCCGCCCGACTGGGCGCCCCTGTCCGTCGTCGCCCCGATCACAGAGGCATCGGCCGAGTACCAGGCCATCTCCTACGCCCTCGACACCCCCGGGGTGGAACTGGTCCTGGTCGACCGCTCGTCCGACCACGTCTTCCAGTGGGACCCGCGCCACGATCGCGCCGAGCCCCCGGCCCAGGAGGACGACGGCCCCGAGGCCGCGCTCCACGGAGAAGCCGTCGGCATCGAGATCGGAGACCTGCGACCGCGCTTCGCCGAGCTGGAAGAGCACCTGTTGCACCACGGCAAGGTGCGACACTGGTCGGAATGGTGGCACCAGTACGTCGAGGTCCCGCTCGGTGACAGTGACCACGACACCTACCGCCAGGTCATGTTCCTCATCGGCAGCCTGTTCCGGCGGCTCGCCCCGGGCGACGGCGACCGCGTCCGCGTCGACGAGGACCGCGAGCGCTACATGTGGTCCCGCATGCGCGAGCACCTCACTGCGACCGGCACCGATCCTGCGGACTGCCTGTACGTCTGCGGAGCCTTCCACGCGGCCAGCCGGGTGGACGAGTTCGGTGTGCACGGGAGCGACGGCTTCGACGTCTCTCCGCGCACGGCCACGACCTGGCAGTACGGACTGATCCCCTCCAGCAACAGCGCCATCGAGGCCCAGTTCGGACTCGCCTCCGGTTCCGTGTCGATCGCCGCAACGCAATGGACGAAGAACCTGAAGCGCACCGGTGTGCAGCCGTACCGCTTGGAAGGTCAGACGGGGAGGAAGAAGACGGCGACCAAGAGGGCGACAACGAAGGCCGTCGTCCCCCTCGCCGGCCGGCCGGCCGGCGACCGACTCACTGGCTTCCTCCGCCTTCCACCGGTCCTCGACGCCCTCGACGAGGACGAACTGCTCGGCTGGTCGGTCGAGATCGTCCGCGCCGCCCGCCGCAACGGCTACCTCGCTTCCACGGCCGACGCGATCGCCGTTTTCGAGACCTCCCTCCTGCTCGCCGGGATGCGGGACCGGGCCAAGCCCACCCCGTACGACTTCCAGGACGCGGCGGTCACCTGCATCGAGAAGGACAGTGTGCCCGGACGCCGGGACGTGCACCGCCTCGTCGAGATCATGATGGGCGGCGATCGGATCGGCCAGGTCGGCTACGAAGCCCTCCCGCCCCTCGCCCGTGACGTCCACGACCGCCTGGCGCCCCTGGGGCTGAACCTCCAGCAGCGCGGGGTGCGGCGGGCCCTGCTCGACATGACCTCCCGGCCGGAGCTGCGCGCCTGCTCGGACGTCCTGTGGATGCTGCGACGCCTGATGCCGCACGGTGCCGCACGGCCGGTCATGGGGGAGCGACGGCTCGGCGGGCAGTCGATCCAGGAGTCATGGGACCTGGCCCTCGGCACCCACCAGCGAGCCCTCATCGAACTCGGCTACGAGGGCGTGAGTCTCGAACAGGTCCTGGAGCAGCGGCTGCGCCGCACCGCGTACGCACCGCAGGCGACGACCGCCGAGGTCCTCGCGGCCGTGGAGGACGCCACGCTGTACCTGGGAGGTCGGCGCCTGGCCGACGAGCTCGGCACCCGCGCCCTCGACGTCCTGACGGGGGAGCGCACGGTCGACGGGGCACCGGAGGTGCTGCGCCGGGCACGCGGGCTCCTTGCGTACTACCGCACCAGCGAGCCGGTGCTGCCGCACTGGATCGAGTCCTTCGTCCGCACCGGGTACGCCCACTACTGCACCCTGTTGCCGATGGCATTCCGGGACGAGGACGCGACGGTCGGACAAGTGGCGGCCATGCTCGGCTTCCTGTTCAGCATGGAGAGCCTGGCGCTCTCCCTGGGGTGCGACAGGGCACAGCTGGAGCTGGCCGTGGCCCAGTCCCATCCACAGGATCCGGCGAAGACGGCGCTGCTGTGGGCGGCACAGGTGCAGTTGGGCACGCTCACCCGCGACGAGCTGCGCGCACGCTGTGACGAACTGCTCGCCAACCCCCTGGTGGTGCCCTCCTATCCGCGCTACCTCAGTGGTTTCGTCCACGCCCTGGAGCCGGTACCCGGCCTTGCGGACGTGGTGGTGGAGGCCGTCTCGAACGCCTTCGGGCGCCTCCCCGACGACGTTCTGCTGCCGTGGCTGCCCGTTCTCATCACGACCCTCCGTTCCCAGGCCGCCGGCCTCGCCCCGCTGCTGGTCCGGGAGGCGGGACGGACCTTCCCGGCCCGGCTGGAGGAGCTGGACACCTGGGTGCCGCCCTGGAGCCAACGGCAAGCAGCCCTTCCGCAGCGTCTCCCCGCAGCGGCCGGCGCAGCGGGTGCGGCGCTCCTTCCCGCCCATCCGGATGCTTGTGATGCGTGGGCGGTGTTGTTGGGCTGTGAGGAGGGGTGGAGCACGACGAGCCCCTCCGGGGGGATCCCGGGTGCGGCGCTCCTCTCCACCCACCCGGCCACCGGCGACGCCTTCGCTGAGCTGCTCGCCCCCCTGTCGGCAGCCGGAGTCGGCTGCACGGGCGACGGGAGGCGGATGCACTGAGCGCCCGTGTCCGAGCCGTCCATGGCAGAGTGGCGCTGGCGGCTCGGCGGATCATGTGGGCAAGTCACTCGCTGAGTGGGTCATGGATCGGATCACCGGCACGACCGTCCGGGCGCCGGAGCTGGCCGGTCGCCCGCCCCGTAGGGCCGTTGCCACAGGTAGCGGCTACCTTGCAGCTCAGCACAGAACCAAGGCAGCTTGCAGGAGCAGGAGTGAAGCTTCCCCTTGATCGTGGACACCTGGAGACTGGGACCTGAGGTTCCAGAGGAAGTAGCACCAGGTGGGAAGCAAGTACACGAAGC
>NZ_JBHYMF010000257.1:0-8580 GCF_042742855.1 Streptomyces sp. NPDC058877
CCGCGCGGGGGGGTATCCTATTCCGGGTCCGCCGGGGTCCCCCGGTGGGGTTTTGGTGGCCGCCGGGTCGCGCTGGGGCCGGTTTGGGGTGGGGGGCGGCCTCTCCGTGCTCTTCTGCGGGATCAATCCGGGTTTGACGACGGCGGCGACGGGCCACCACTTCGCCCGTCCGGGCAACCGCTTCTGGCCGGTGCTGCACCGGTCCGGCTTCACTCCGCGGCAACTGCGGCCGGACGAACAGGAGGAGCTCCTGGGGTACGGCCTGGGCATCACCAACGTGGTGGCACGGGCGACCGCACGGGCCGACGAGCTGAGCCGCGAGGAGTACCGCGAGGGCGGGCGGCTGCTCGTGGAGAAGGTGGAACGGCTGGCACCCCGTTGGCTCGCGGTCGTCGGTGTCACCGCCTACCGCACGGCCTTCGGCGAGCCGAAGGCCGTCATCGGGCCGCAGGAACGCACGATCGGATCGACCCGGATCTGGGTGCTGCCCAATCCCAGCGGCCTCAACGCCCACTGGACCGCGGAGACGATGGCGGAGGAGTACGCCCGGCTCAGGGCGGCGGCCGGGGCCTCCTAGGCGCATCGCTCCGTGGGGTTGGGGACGCGGAGGGGACCATCGGCGCAGGTCCGCCGTGGGGGCGGCGCTCGCCGCGGCCGGAGCCATTGAGTACCATCCGCTTGACGGGTGCACGAGCTGGGAGGACACGGTGGGGCGGCTGACCGGCGGGGATCCGTCTCTGCTGCGGCGGATCAACTCCGCGGTGGTACTCCACGCCCTGCGGGGTGCCGATGCACCCACGCTCACGGACCTGACCCGGATCACGGGCCTGTCCCGACCCACGGTCGAGGGGGTCGTCGAAGGACTGATGGAGGGCGGACTCGTCGTCGAGTCGGCGCCCGAGGAGGGCGAGGCGCGTCGGCAGGGACGTCCGGCGCGGAGGTTTCGCTTCCGCGCGGAGGCCGGCCATCTGCTCGGCATCGAAATCGGTCCGCACCGGGTGGCCGCCCTGCTCTCGGGCTTGGACGGCCGGATCATCGGTGCAGGGTCCCGCGAGGTGTCGGAGACGGCTCCCGAGGACGAGCGCCTGGACCGGGTGCGTGCGGTCGTGGCCGACGTCCTGCGCAGGACCGGGGTCGCCCGGTCCAACCTGCGGGCCGTCGGCGTCGGCACGCCCGGCATCGTGGAGGCGGACGGCACGGTGCGGCTCGGCACGGCGCTGCCCGGTTGGACCGGCTTGGCGCTCGGCGAACGGCTGCGGCGCTCCTTCCGCTGCCCGGTGATCGTGGAGAACGATGCGAACGCAGCGGCCGTCGCAGAGCACTGGAAGGGCGCCGCGACCGACTCCGACGACATCGTCTTCGTCCTGGCCGGGCTGAGCCCCGGAGCCGGCTCGCTGATCGGCGGTCGGCTGCACCGTGGCTTCGGCGGAGCCGCCGGGGAGATCGGGGCGCTGCACCTGCTCGGCCGGGGCGCCGCCCCCGAGCACCTGCTCTCCACCACGGACGAGCCGCTGCACCCGTTGGACGAGCAGGCGGTCGCGGAGGTCTTCGCCCTTGCCCGCAAGGGCGACGCGCGCGCCCAGGCGGCGGTGGAGCGGTTCATCCAGCGGCTGGTGCACGACGTGGCGGCCCTGGTCCTCGCCATCGACCCGGAACTGGTGGTCGTCGGAGGATGGGCGGCCGGTCTCGACGGGGTGCTCCAGCCGCTCCGCGAAGAGCTGGCGCGGTTCTGCCTGCGGCCCCCTCGGGTGGTGCTGTCACTGCTCGGTGAGGCGGCGGTGGGCACGGGAGCGCTGCGGCTCGCCCTCGATCACGTCGAGGAACAGCTCTTCGCGGTCGACGGCACGGTGACGGCCCGCCGCTAGGTGTCCCTGCGACGGGCCGGATGCGTGGGGCGTGCGGTCGGGCGCTACGAAGCCATGACCAGGTCGATCGAGTCACCGAAGGTGAGGCGGCAGGTGTCGGCGCGGTAGGTGGCCACGGAGACGGCGGCGGTGCGGCCGGCGGAGAGGTAGCGGGTCGTCACGACGAGGACGGGCGCGCCCGGGAGCCGGTCGAGCTCCTTGGCATCGTCGGCGCGGGCGGAGCCGAGCTCCACGGCGCGGTCCTGACCGTCAAGGGCCAGGTGCTGGAGTTCGCGGAGCACGGCGCGGGCACGGGCGGGTCCGGCGGGGGAGTCGATCGCGCTGAGACCCGGCACGGAGCCGGTCGGCACGTAGAGCAGTTCCGCGGCGACCGGCTGGCCCTGGCTGATGCGGAGGCGGCGGACGACGTGCACCTGCTCGTCGGCGCCGACCTCCAAGGCGCGGGCGACCGCGGCCGGGGCCGTGTCGGCGGCGGAGTCCTGGGCCTGCCAGGCGTCGTCGGCGACACCGGGCCAGAGGTGCTGGGTGGTGGAGACGTCCACGCCGACGCGCGGCGGGGCGACGGTGGTGCCGACGCCGCGGCGCCGCTGCAGGCGGCCTTCGAGCTCCAGCTGCTCCAGGGCCTGGCGGAGCGTGGCGCGGGCGACGCCGAAGCGCGCCGCGAGCTCGCGCTCGTTGGGGAGGATCTCCCCGACGGCGAAGTCCGAGTCGAGCGCCTCGCCGATCACTGTCTTGAGGTGCTGGTACTTCGGTTCCGGTACCGATGTCAGCTGCGTGGTCCCCACCCTGATCCTCCGCAATTCGCCGTGTCCCGCGGCGTTTCCGCGCCCTTGTTTATTAAAGGTTCCTGCACTAACTCTGCGACCATAAGGCGAGCCACCCCCTTGGTCAAGACCAATCCTCTGCCGAACGCCCCCGAATGTGACCCTCTGACCTAGATCGTTCACAGGACGTTCGCACCCCTGTGGGCGCCGCGCAGCAAAAGGCCCCGCCTCCCCGAAGGGCAGACGGGGCGGGTTCCGGCCGCTTGGCGCGTTCGCCCTCAGGTTCCGGCGAGGAGGGAGAGGTCCTGGAGTTTGTCGGGGTTCCGCACGATGTGGACGCACTGGACGAGTCCGTCGCGCACCTCCACCTGGAAGGCGGTGTCGGGCCTTCCGTCGACGAGGAGGAGCACGGCGGGTGCGCCGTTGAGCTCCAGGAAGCGCACTGTGCACCCGACCCAAGCGGTCTGGACGACGGCGACGAGGAAACGGCCCACCCTGTCGGCGGTCTCGATGGTCCGCAGCGGCGCCTTCGCCTTGCCGCCGCTGTCCCCGACGAGCCGCACGTCCGGGGCGAGGAGGGCGAGGAGCTCGTCGAGGTCGCCTCCGGTCGCGGCGGCGAGGAAGCGCTCGGTGAGCTCGCGACGCTCGACCGGGTCGACGTCGTAGCGGGGCCTTCGCTCGTCGACGTGACGTCGGGCACGCCCGGCGAGCTGGCGGACGGCCGCCTCCGAGCGGTCGAGGGCGGCGGCGATCTCCCCGTACGGGAAGCCGAACGCCTCGCGCAGCACGAAGACGGCCCGCTCCAGCGGGGAGAGGGATTCGAGCACCACCAGGAGCGCGAGGGAGACGGAGTCGGCGAGCAGGGCGCGCTCGGCGCCGTCGGGCGCGGCGGAACCGAAGTCGGTGATGACGGGTTCGGGGAGCCACGGACCGACGTAGGACTCCCGGCGGGCCTGCACGTGCCGGAGCCGGTCCAGGGCGAGCCGCGTGGTGATCCGCATGAGGAAGGCGCGGGGCTGGTGAACGCCGGACCGGTCGCCGGCGGTCCAGCGCAGCCAGCTCTCCTGAACGACGTCCTCGGCGTCGGCGGCGCGACCGAGCATCCGGTAGGCGACGCCGAGGAGCACCGGACGGTGTTCTTCGAAGACTTCGGTGAGCCCTTCGGTCGGAACCGCAGCGGGCTCGGCGACTCCTCCGGAGGCCTGGGCGGCCTCGGGGGCGACAACCTGCTCCGCGGCCCCTTCGGTGGTCGAGATATCAGTGGACACCGGTCCATCCCAGTCCATGCCACTGCTCCTGTCCACTTTCCGGCCCCTGCCTTGAACTCTCGGCTACTGGGCGGTAATTGTTGCTGACCAACCGTCTAAGAACCTCTTCCCGCCGGTGCTCACGGAAAGCCGAGGAATGGCATGGCCGCACGGACCGCGTTCACGATCGACACCCCCACGGGTCCCCGCACCACGTCCCTGGCATACGAGCGTCGGGGTGCGGGTGAGCCACTGCTGCTGCTCCACGGCATCGGACACCACTGGCAGGCCTGGGAGCCGGTCCTCGACGTCCTCGCCGCCGAGCGCGAGGTGATCGCCGTCGACCTGCCCGGCTTCGGGGAGTCCGAGGGGTTGCCGGAAGGGGTCCCCTACGACCTTTCCACGGTCGTGCCCGTGCTGGGCGCCTTCTGCGAGGCCGTCGGCTTCGCACGCCCGCACGTGGTGGGGAACTCATTGGGCGGACTGCTCGCCCTGGAGCTCGGCCGGGCGGAGCTGGCGCGCTCGGTGACCGCGCTCTCCCCCGCGGGCTTCTGGTCGGAAGCCGAGCGGCGGTACGCCTTCGGGACGCTGCGGGCCATGCGCGGCGCGGCCCTGTCGCTGCCCGTGCCGGTCATCGAGCGGCTGTCCCGCACCGCACCCGGGCGCGCCGTGCTCACCAGCACCATCTACGCCCGGCCGGGCCGCAGGTCACCGGAGGCCGTCGTCGCCGAGACGCTCGCGCTGCGCGGGGCCACCGGCTTCCACCAGACCTTGGCCGCGGGTCGGACCGCCCTCTTCCGCGAGGTCATCCCCTCCGTCCCGGTCACCGTGGCCTGGGGCAGTCGCGACCGGCTGCTGCTGCGCCGCCAGGGGATCCGCGCCAAGCAGGTGCTGCCCGGTGCGCGTCTGGTGCGGCTGCCCGGCTGCGGTCACGTGCCGATGAACGACGACCCGGCTCTGGTCGCACGCGTGGTCTTGGACGGCAGTCGCTGAGTCCGGCCGGGGCCTCCGCGCGAACAGGCCGGTGCCCAGTGCCGCGCCGGCGCCCACGAGGAGACCGCCGGCCGCCTGGGGCACGCCGAAGCCGGCACCACCGACGAGGGCGGCGCTGAGCGCGGCGGCGATGGGAACGGCCCCCGTGTAGAGGGTGGCGCGCTCCATGCCGATCCGTTGGACTCCCATGTAGAACAGGACGAAGCCGACGACCGTGGCCAGGACGGCCTGCCAGACCAGGGCTCCGGTTTCCTCGATCGTCGGCGTCCGGACGAAGTCGGCACCGTCCACGACCAGGCCGAGGACGGCGGCCTCGACGGCGCCGACCCCGCAGACGGCAGCCGTCAGCGCCTTCGGCCCGAGCAACCTGAGGACCGGTACGGCGAGGACCGTGAAGCCGACCTCGCCGGCGAGCGCCGCCAGCGACCAGCCGATCCCGGCCGGATCGGTCCGCCCCCAGCCCTGCACGACGAAGGCGCCGGCAGCCACGAGCAGCGCGCCGTGCAGCACGGCGGGGGCCGGCCTGCGCCCCTCGACCAGTGGCACCAGAACGGCGACGACGACCGGTGCGCAGCCCACCAGAACGCCGGGCACCGCGGGCTCTGCGGTGCGTTCCGCGGCGAGGACGGCGAGGTTGAAGCCGACCATGCCGACGGCCGCGAGGACGGCGAGCCGCACCCAATGACGGACGGTCAGCCGTCGGAGCGGGGCGAGCCCGCGGCGGCCGAGCAGCGGAAGCAGCAGGAGACAGGCGGCACCGTACCGGAGCGCCTGACCGCCCGCGTACGGGTAGGCGCCGAGCAGGCTGTTGGCGGTGAAGGAGGCACCGACCAGGGCGTAGGCGAGGGTCACCAGCAGGACCCCGCGCAGGGCGTTGGCGTTCATGACCGTGACGCTAGAAAACCGGGCGGTCCCGATGAAGGTCCACTTCCACGACGCCATCGGGGACCACTTCCGAGGCGCCGGATGCCCTCCGGTGGGCCCCGTGGGCGTTCAGCACCGTGCGCGACGGGTGCCCGCGGCGGGCACGGCCGGCACGGCGGGGCACCGGTCCGGTTCCGGCGGAGGGCCCGTCAACTCCCCCCGCTGCTCCGGGTGAACGTGCCGAGCCCCCGGGCGTCCAGGTATTCGACGGTGAAGGACTTCCCGTCCGGGGCGAAGGTGACCCCGGTGCGGCCGACGGCGTTCTCGCCGGCGGTCTCGAAGCTGAAGGTGTCGCCCACGTAGTGCGTCAGCGGGTACGTCCGGGGCTTCGGTCCCAGACGGAGCACCAGGGCCCCGTCCGGACCGGCAACGACCTCGGCGGGCCCGTAGTAGTTGCTGGAGTAGGTGCCGGCGTAGACGTCGGGCGCCTTCGCGGGCGCGGCGTCCGACGGCGGGTGGGCGTAGTCGGTGTCCGAGCGGCCCTCGTTGGCCTGCTGCTGGTACACCGCGTCCACCAGGGGGATCCAGTCGCGGCTGACCTCACCGGTCTGCGCGATGTCGAAGAAGTCGAGCGCGACGGCGTCGGCGACCCCGACCGGCGAGGCGTTGGTGAGGACGACGATGCCGAGCTGCTCGCCGGGCAGCATCGTGACGTTGGTGTGCGCGCCCTGTGCGAACGCTCCCGTGTGGGACAGCCGGAGGCGTCCCTCGTCGTCGTAACCGACGTTCCAGCCCAAGCCGTAGAAGCCGGTCCGACCGGCCGGAGCCCGGGGCGGCCCGGTCACGGACTCGGGCCAGTGGGTGCGCTCCAGGGCGTCGGCCTCGACGATCTGCCGGCCGTCCAGTGCGCCGTTGGCGAGCTGGAGCTTCAGCCAGGTCGCCATGTCCCGGGCGGTGGAGCTGACGCCACCGGCGGGGGACTGTGCGTCCGGGTCCCGCACGAACTGCGGCTTCCACGCGCCGTCGACCTTGACGTGTCCCCAGGCACGGTCTGGTGCCTGCTCGAAGTCCTCGAAGCGCGAGCTGGTGGAGTTCATGCCGGCCGGCTTGTAGAGGACGTCGGCGGCGAGCTTCTCCCAGGGCACGCCCTTCTCCTCGGCCACGGCTTGGGCGGCGGCCGTCAGGCCGAAGTTGGTGTAGGCGTAACTGGCGCGGAACGGGGCGAGGGGTTCGTCACGCAGGTGGGACAGGACGTACGCGCGGTCGTAACCGAGGTCTTCGAGCAGGTCCCCCGCGTGGTCGGGGAGGCCGCTGCGGTGCGAGAAGAGGTCGGCGACCGTCACGTGGGAGGTGACCCACGGGTCCTTGAGCCGGAAGTCCGGCAGGTTCGGGGCCACCGGCTTGGTCCAGCCCTCGACGCCCACGGCCCCGGAGACGACGGTGGAGGCGATCGGCTTGGAGACGGAGGCGAGCTGGAAGACGGTGTCGGCGTCGACGGCTGCGCTCTCGCCGGCCTTTCGCACGCCGTACCCCTTCAGGTGGACCACCTTTCCGTCGTGGACCACCGCGACGGCCACGCCCGGCACACCGGTGCGCTTCATGGCGTCCCGGACCACGCCGTCCAGGCGGTCGACGGCTCGGGCCACGTCCGCGTCGTCGAGTTGGGGCGGGGGCTCGGCGGGCGGCGGTGAGGGCCCGGGGGCGGCAGCTCCCAGGAGTGCCGCCAGTCCCGCCGCGGCAAGCCATCGAACGGTGCTCACCCCTCCATTCAACGGCCTGTACCGGCCGCTGTCGCGCGGGAGCGGAAGGTGCGACGGTAGGTGTCCGGGGGAACGCCGACGGTACGGTGGCGGTGACGAAGGTCCCCTTCCTCGCCGAGGGAAAGCTGAATGTCTCCGTCGGCCTGAACGGCTCGTGGGCCTGGACCGACATCGACACCAAGACGACGTCCGACACCCAGACGATCACGGCGACGTGGGAGGTCAAGAAGGGGATGAGCACGGGGCTTTCCCCCAGCGGTGTGCTGACGTCCTACCAGACGACCTACCATCACCGTGACGGTCGCACGACCACGAAGACATGGGGGACATTCGACGTGACGGTTTGGAAGCCCGTGTACTACTCCGCGATTCCGACGAACAGGGTGCCGCTCGCGGCAAAGCCCGTCACCGGGATCCGAGAGTGAGGCGGCGGTCCGTCCCGGCGGCCTCGGCGCTTCTGGCGCTCGTTCTGCTCCTCGGGTGCGGAGCGAAGGGCGGCAGCCGGTTGCCCGCCGCATCCCCGGCGACACCGCCCGCCCCGTCGGTGCCCTCCACCGACAGAGTGGCGGAGATCCGGGCGGCCATGCTCGCCCGGGCGGGCGGCGCCGGCGAGGCGCCCTCCGGGGCGCCCGTCTCCGACGTCACCCAGGACCGCGGCGCGGTGACCTTGATGTGGGAGACCGCCGAGGGGCACCTGTGCTTCGCGCAGGCGCCGGTCTCAGGCGGGTCGGACGTCCGCCTGTGCGCCGACCCGGAGCGGATCTCGCCCGCGGCCGGCAGCCGTGTGGCGAAGGCGTACGGGACCCTGACGACCCCCGCAGGCTGGGGGATCGTACTCCTGGCGGAACGCGGGGTCCGGGTGGCGTCCGTCCACTTCGCCGGGAAACCGGTCGAGTGGGTGCCCGTCAGGACGCTGGCGCCCGAACACTCGGGGCGGAACGTCTACTACCTCACGTTCCCGGAGTACCCCGTGGGGAAGCTCTCGGTGCTGCTCGACGCCGTACTCACCGGCCGGAACGGTGGCGAGGACGTTGCCGAACGGATCCGTCTCGCCCCGGAACACCTTGCGGCCCGAACCGTCCGTGAC
>NZ_JBHYMF010000258.1:0-8431 GCF_042742855.1 Streptomyces sp. NPDC058877
CTTCCGCACCCTTGACTTGGACGGTTGACCAAGTTCAGTCTTCCCGGAAGCCGTCGCCGGCACGGGCGCCGGCTTCCGCCGATCCGGTCGAAGGGACTCCTGGCATGAGCAGCGTGTGGCGCAACTGGGCCGGCAACGAAGAGGCCCGCCCGCGGCGCGTCCTCCGGCCGGCGAGTACGGAGGAGGTGGCGGCGGCCGTGAAGGACGCCGTGCGGTCCGGACTGCGGGTCAAGGCCGTCGGGGCCGGGCATTCCTTCAGCGCCGTCGCGGTCGCCCCCGATGCGCAACTCCGCCCGGACCGGCTTGACGGCGTGTCCTCGATCGACCCGCGCACGGGGCTCGTCACCGTCGAGGCGGGCATGCCGCTGTGGAAGCTCAACCCGTTGCTCGCCGCACAGGGTCTCGCCATGGAGAACCTCGGCGACATCGACCGGCAGACCGTGTCCGGCGCCATCTCGACCGGTACCCACGGGAGCGGAGCCGGGTTCGGCGGCATCGCGACCCAGGTCCGCGCCTTGGAACTGGTCCTCGCCGACGGATCGGTCACCACCTGCTCGGCCGACGAGCACCCGGAACTGTTCGCGGCGGCACGCGTCGGCCTGGGCGCCCTGGGCGTCATCACCCGGGTGACGCTCCAGTGCGTCCCGCTCTTCGCCCTGCACGCCCACGACGCCGCCATGCCCGTCGAGGACGTGCTCGCGGGCATCGACGGGTTCGCCGCGGACAACGACCACTTCGAGTTCTTCTGGTTCCCGCACTCCGGGACCGCGCTCACCCGGCGGTTCCGGCGGCTGCCCGCCACCGTGCCGCTCAAGCCGATCGGCGCGTTCGCCCGCCGCCTCGACGAGACCGTCAGCGGCCTCGGCTTCGAGGGGCTCAACCGGATCGGCACCCGCTTCCCCGGACTCGTTCCGCCGATCACCCGGTTCGCGGCCCGGGCCATGTCCTCCCGCGAATGGACGGACCTCTCCCACCGGGTCTTCGCCTCCGTGCGCGACGTCCGCTTCCACGAGGGCGAGTTCGCCGTTCCCCGCGAGCACGCGGGAGAAGCACTGCGCGAGCTCAAGCGCTGGATCGACGCCCACCAGGAGAAGGTGTCCTTCCCTCTGGAGGTGCGCTTCGCGGCTGCCGACGACATCTGGCTCTCCACCGCACAGGGCCGCGACACCTGCTACATCGCCTTCCACCAGTACCACCGCATGCCGTACCGCCGGTACTTCCGCGCCTGCCAGGACATCCTCGGCTCGTACGGCGGACGTCCCCACTGGGGCAAGATGCATGACTTCGACGCGGCTGACCTGCGCCCCCGGTACCCGCACTTCGACGACTTCGTCGCGCTCCGGGACGCACTCGACCCGACCGGGGTGTTCACCAACCCGTACCTCGACCGCGTCCTCGGGCCGGCGCCGTCCTCCTCCTGAATCCCCCGACGCGAGGACGCCGGCCGAGCGGTCTGGCCACCGGGACGCGACCACCACGAGAATGCCGCCATGACCGACACAGCAGCGACACCGGTGGCAGGGGACCCCGTCCGCGTCGAACGTGACGGACCCGTCACGACCGTGGTCCTCTCCCGACCCGCCGTCCGGAACGCCGTGGACGGGCCGACGGCCGGGCAGTTGGCCGATGCCTTCCGGGCCTTCGAAGAGGACGACGGGGCTGCGGTCGCGGTCCTCTGGGGCGAGGGCGGAACGTTCTGCGCGGGCGCCGACCTCAAGGCCGTCGGCACCGCAAACGGGAACCGGGTGGCAGCCGATGGCGACGGCCCGATGGGACCGACCCGGCTGCGCCTGACCAAACCGGTGATCGCGGCCATTGCCGGTCATGCCGTGGCCGGCGGACTGGAGCTCGCCCTCTGGTGCGATCTGCGCGTGGTGGAGGAGGACGCGGTCCTCGGGGTGTTCTGCCGCCGGTGGGGGGTGCCGCTGATCGACGGCGGCACCGTCCGACTGCCCCGGCTGATCGGCGAGAGCCGCGCCATGGACCTGATCCTGACCGGCCGGGCGGTCCCGGCCGCCGAGGCACACGCGATCGGGCTCGCCAACCGCCTCGTGCCGACCGGTCGGGCCCGCTCCGCAGCGGAAGAGCTGGCGCGGGAGATCGCCGGATTCCCCCAGTTGTGCCTGCGCCACGACCGCCTGTCCGTGCGGGAACAGCACGGACTGCCCGAACCCGAGGCCTTGGCCGCAGAGCTGCGACACGGCACGGTGCCGCTGTCCGCCGGAGAAACCCTCACGGGCGCCACACGCTTCGCGGCCGGGGCGGGTCGCCACGGTTCCTTCGACGATTGAGCCGTCGTGGTCCCCGGAGTCCTGCGGGGGGGAAGACCCCTGCCGTGCCGGGCGCCCCACGGATCTCCCCGCGCCCGAAGGTTCGCTCCGGTCCACGAGGAAGCATCCACCTCCCCCTCAGCAAGGGACAGTTGTGCGGTTTCCGGTCGTCCTGCGCGGGCAGGTTTGCAGAGCCGCATGACGGGCAGTGCTCGGGCTCGCGGCACACCGATGCGGGCCGGAGCGAGAGGGAGGTCGGTCCCCCATGACCGTGCGTGCCGTCGAACTGCCCCACTTGTGGATGCCCCATGCACTGCGGGTGAATCCGTATCTGGCGGTCCTGCACGAGGAGAGCGAGTCATGGGCCCGCGCCATGGGAATGCTGGACGACCACGAGGGGCGATCGACGCACCCCCCGATATGGACGAGGGCGAAGTTCCAGGCCATGACCGTGGACCAACTGACCGCCTGGACGCTTCCGGACGCCTCGTTCGCGGACCTGCGGCTCAACCACCGCTTCAACGTCTGGGCCCTGGCCTGGGACGACTACTTCGCCTCGACCTTCAAGCAGACCGGTGACCTCACCGGCGCCCTGGCCTTCACCGCACGACTGCACGCCTTCCTGCGTCCCGAGCCGGGCGTCCGGCTGCCGGAACCGACGAACGCGGTCGAGAGGGGGATCGCCGATCTGCAGCGACACCTCTTTCCGCCGAGGCTCGCCCACTGGCGGACGGAGTTCAACCGGGCCCTGGCCCGGTACGTCGACGCGGGAGTGGAAGAACTGGTCAACAGCCGCAACGGCCGCGTCCCCCACCTGATCGACTACGCCCCCTTCCGCCGGGAGAGCTTCGCCGCCTACACCGCCCCCTACTCGGTCGAACTGGCCACCGGAGCGCGCGTGCCCGAAACGATACGGCAGAGCCGGACCGTGCGCGCCCTGCTCGACGCCTTCATGGACTTCATGGGGCTGGCGAACGACATCGCCTCGTACGAGCGCGAGGTGCACGAGGAGAACGACGTCAACAACCTGGTCCTGGTCGTCGGCAACTCCCTCGGCATCAGCCTGCACGACGCCGTTCCCGCCGCCCTCCACCTGGTCAACTCCCGCCTGCGGGACTTCGAGCACCTGCGGCGGTACGAACTCCCGCTGCTCGTCCGGCGCTCCGGCCTGGACCAGGAGGACCGGGCGGAGCTGGAGTCCTGGTTGCGGGGCGCCTGCGGTTTCCTGTCCGGTCTCCACGCCTGGTACACCGGAGCGCCCCGCTACACCTCCTCGGACTGAGGGCAGCGGGGCGCCTCGGCGTGGGGCTACCGCCTCCGCAGGAGGCGTCGGACGCGCATCAACCACGAGGACCGGCGCACGGGTCCGGACGCCGCCTCGGGCCCGGGCGTCGCTCCCGGACGCTCGGACGGCAGGCCGGTGCTGCGCGGCGGTGGGGCGGGCAACGGGGCCGGGAGGTCGAGGGCCTTGGGGGCGCGGGGAGCGAAGTTCACCGGCAGGGCCGTCAGGTGCCGGGCCCAGGTGGAGGAGCGCCAGCTGAGGCTCTCCTCGGGGACGGAGAGGGCGATGTCGGGGAGTCGGGTGAGCAGGATGTCGATGCCCGCGTCGGCGATGATCCGGCCGATGTCCTGACCGGGGCATTCGTGGGTGCCGGCGCTGAAGGACAGGTGCGCACGGTTGTGGTGCACGGGGGTCGCGGGGTCGGGGCGGATCGCCTGGTCGACGTTGCCCGCGGCGAGTCCGAGCAGGAGCATGTCCCCCGCCTTGATCTGCTGCCCCCCGAGGTTGGTGTCGCCATTGGCCCAGCGGCCCGGACACACCATCAGCGGGGGCTCGTCCCAGAGGACCTGCTCGACGGCCTCGGGCAGGGTCATCTGGCCACCGGCCAACGAACCGCGGAACCGGGGGTCGGTGACCACCATGCGCAGGACGTTGGACATGAGGTTGGCGGTCGTCTCGTAACCGGCGAGCAGGATGAGCCGGAGGTGGTGCTGCACCTCCTCGTCCGTGAGGCCCGCGGGGTGGGCCATCAGCGCGGAGGCGATGTCGTGCCCCGGGCGGGCGCGCTTGTCGAGCACGAGCTGTTCGAGGCACTCCAGCACATAGGCGTTGCTGGCGAGCGAGGTCTCGGTGGCCTTGAAGAGGTCCCGGGCCGCATGCACGAGTTTGGGACCGGACTCGTCCGACATTCCGAGCAGATGGGTGAGGGTGAGCATCGGCAGGTGCTCGGTGAACTGGTTCACCAGCTCCGCCTCGCCGGCCTCGCAGAAGGTGTCGATCAATTGGTGGGCGAAGCGGGTGATGTGACGCCGGACGCCGCGGTGGTCGAACTGGCTGAGGCCGGCCGTGACGGCTCCGCGCAGTCGCTGGTGCTCCTCGCCGTCGGCGCAGACGCAGTCCGGGCGCCAGCCGATCATCGGCACCAGCGGGGAGGTGGCGGGGTCGATCTCCCCGCTGCGCCAGCCGTGCCAGACCCGGGGGTCGCGGGAGAACTGGGTGGGCCTGCTGGCCACCTCGCGGTTCTCCAGATAGCCCAGGACCAGCCAGGCGCGCACGTCCCCGTCGAGTAGGACGGGTGCCACGGGGCCGTGGGTGGCGCGCAGTTCCTCGTACAGGCCCATCGGATCCGTCTCCGCGGCGTGGCCGTAGAGCCGGGCGGCCCCACCGGGGCCCGTGGTGACGTGGGCGGGACAGCCCGGGGGCGGGATCGCCCCGGCTTGCTCGGTGGCGCGTTCGGCGGGTGGGACGGTCATGCGGTCTCCTGGGCGGCGGCGAGGGTGCACAGGTAGCCCATCAGGGCGAGGAGGGCGTCGCGGCAGGACGCCCGGTCCCGTGCGTCACAGGTGACGATCGGTACGGATTCGCTGAGGGCCAGAGCGGTGCGGAGATCTGCTACGGGGTACTGCGGGGCCTCCGGGAAGGCGTTGACGGCCACGACGAACGGGACGCGCCGGTCCTCGAGGCGGGTGATGACCTCGAAGCAGACTTCGATCCTGCGGGTGTCGACGAGGACCACGGCACCGAGCGCACCTTCGAAGATGCCGTTCCACAGGAACCAGAACCGTTCCTGTCCCGGAGTTCCGAACAGATAGAGGATCAGCTCCCGGTTGATGCTGATCCGTCCGAAGTCCATGGCGACGGTCGTGCTGTTCTTTCCCCGGGCACCGGGATTGTGGTCGATCCCGACGCCCGCCTGCGTCATGGTTTCCTCGGTGGTCAGGGGCGGGATCTCGCTCACCGCTCCCACCAAGGTCGTCTTGCCGACTCCGAATCCTCCGACGACGACGACCTTCACCCCCCTGGCACCGTGGGGCAGGAGCAGATCGGTGTCGCCTCGACCGATGTCGAGTACGTCAGAGCTTGCGTAGTCCATGGATCACCGCCTCCAGTAGGCCGCGTTCGGGGTATGCCGCCACGGGCACGGGCGCGATGGCCTCGACCCGCTCCTCCTCGACGAGCTTGGACAGCAGTACGGTGACCACGCTGAACGGCAGCCGGAGGTGTGCCGACACCTCGGCCACGGAGAGCGGGTACGTGCACATCGAGAGGATGGCCACCTGTTCGGGTTGCATCGCGGGGTCGGGTTCGGACCTCGTCGCGATGAGGGTGACCAAGTTGAAGGCCCCGGCCGAGGAACCCGGGCCACCGGTAATGACGTAGAGCGGGACGGGTGTGCCTTCATTCCAGGGGTCCTGGTTCTCCGATGTCACATCGCCTGCCCGACGTCCTCACGGGGCGGGCTGGTCATGTGCTGGCCGATCCGGACCACCAGGGTGCGCATGCGGTCGCCCAGCAGGCCGGCGTCCACCTCCTGGTCGGCGAGGACCGCGAGGTAGGCTCCGGGGCCGGCGGCCATCATGGAGAAGTAGCCGCCGTCGGCTTCGATCCCGACCATCCGCGTGGAACCGTCGCCGTGCGGGAACATCTGGGCGATGGCCTTCGCCAGGCTCTGGATGCCGGAGCAGGCCGCGGCGAGGGCGTCGGCGGTGTCGGGAGCCGTGTTCGCCTGTCCGATGCACAGGCCGTCCGACGACAGCACGACCACGTGTCGCACGTACGGGACGCTGCCCACGAGCTCCGTGAGCATCCAGTCCATGTTCGGCAGTGGCTGCATGTTACTCGTCCTCATCTGACGGCTCGCTGGGGGAAGGGGTTGACTCGGCGACCGCTCTCCCGTCGCCTCGCTTGTCACCGTTGAACGCCTCCCACATCAGACCGGGCTGACGGGTCGGGCCGGCGGCCGTCGGGGTGGCGGGGGGTGTGGTCCCGGTCTGGACGACGGGGGTCGGGACGGGCGAATCGCGGCGTCGCTGCGGGAGCGCGGGCGACTCGCGCCGGCGTTGGGGGAGCCCGCTGGCGGTCGTCCTGACCTCACCGGTGTCCTTGACCGGGTCGGGTGCCGGCGTCGTCCTGGGCGGGACCGGTCCCCCGGTGCGCTTGCGGACGGGGTCCGGGAAGCGCAGCGCCGACTGCGGCACCGTGGTGATCAGGCGCCGGGGAACGAGCACCACGGCCCGTACGCCTCCGTAGGCGGAGGTGCGCAGGTGGACCTCGCAGCCGTGCTCGCGGGCCAGTCGGCTGACGACCGGAAGTCCCAGCTGGGTCACTTCGCCGAGGCCGGCGAGGTTGATGCCGTTCTGCGACTGCGCCATGACCCGCTCGACCCGCTGTCGGACCTCCTCCGTGAGTCCCACTCCCCGATCCTCGATCTCGATCGCGATGCCGGAGGGCACCTCGCTCGCGGTGACCTCCACCGGGGTGTGCGGCGGGGAGAACGTCGTGGCGTTGTCGAGCAGCTCGGCGAGGAGGTGGATCAGCGGCTCGGCGCCGGGGCCGATCACCGCCACCTCGGCAACCGACTGGAGCTTCACCCGGGGATAGTCGACGATCCGCGACATGGCACCGCGCAGGACGTCGTAGAGCGGGATCGCCTTCGACCACTGACGTCCGGGCCTGGCGTCGCCGAGGACGGCGATGCTGGCCGCCAGCCGGCCGATCAGGGCGTTCCGGTGGTCGACGTCCTGCAGGCCGCGGGAGACCACGAGGTCCGTGCCGTGGAGGATCTGCATGGCGTGCAGGTCCTTGGCGAGTTGGTGCACGATCGCCTGGACCCTCCGGGCGACCGCCACGAGCGCCCGCTGGGAGGCGTCCCGTGTGTGCTCCTCGGCTTCCACCGCTTCCAGGAACGTCCGCAGGGTCCCCTTGAGCGCCTCGGTGAACTCGTCGTCGAGGTGCTTGCCAAAGGTGACGGCGTTCAGGATCTCCGACGAGGGATCGCCCTTCTGGAGCCGGGCGACGGCCGCCGGAAGGAGTTCCTCGGCGAGCCAGACCACGGTGGCCCGCTGGTCCGCGAGGCGACCCAGCAGCGCGGCCTCCTGCTCCGCGTGCCGCTCCGCCGCCTCGGCGCCCGCGCGTCTGTGCCGGACCTCTTCCGCCGCACGCGTGCGGCGCGCGGCCTCGGCGGAGGTGACGACCGTGAGGAGGACTGCGGCGAGTGCGCACCAGGCCACCGGTGTCCGTATCCCCGCGGGGGAGAAGAGCAGCGCTATGACGGAGGCTCCGGCCAGGATCCCGGGCGGGAGGAGCCACACCCGGTTGACCGAGCTTGGCCGGGGTCTGGAGATCGAGCCTGAACGAACCATCAGAAGGTCCCTAAACAGTCTGAAACGAACGGACTGGGGTGATGCGACGCGTCGGCGGGTCACCGAGGGATCGCGTCGACGGTCCCTTCCTCCTGCAGCCGCGCTCGGTCCACGCGCACCACAGCGTCCGTGACTCGCTGTGAGCACGCCGCAACACATCGGGGAGCATAGTCAGTTCGGGTTCACCATGTGACCTTGCTGGAAGGACAGCCTCCAGCGGTCACAACAGGCTTGTGAAGCACGCATTTTCCGCACTTGAAATGCAATTGAACGATCACTACTTGGCTTCCGTGGTCCTCCTCGCCTCCTGCGCGCACATGGACGTCCTTGGGCCCCGCCGCGCGGGCCCCGCCGCGCGGGAAGTCGCCCCTCGCCCCCGACCACGGGCCACCCGGGCCACCCGGGCCACGGCGTCCTGACTCGCCCGGCGGACCGGCCCCGCCGGCGGCCGGGGCGCGGCGTGCCCGCCCCGGCCGGCGTCCGGCACTCCGCGGGACGGCCTGGAGGAGAGGGCCGGC
>NZ_JBHYMF010000259.1:0-8391 GCF_042742855.1 Streptomyces sp. NPDC058877
GGAACAACTCGCCGCCGCCCACCACTGACCCCCCCCCCGCCCCGCGCCGTCGCCGCCCGGGCCCCAGGGCCCCCCCGGGGGTGCGGCGGGGCGGGGGGCCCCCCGGCCCGGCGGCCCCCCCCCCCCGCCCCGGGGGGCGGGCGCCGCCGCCGCGTGCGCGGCTCCCGGCATTCGGGTCCGCACCGGGTTAACGTGCGGCCATGACGTACCGGCCGCCGTCACCGTACGCACCCCCGCGCCGTCCCCGCCGTCCCTCCCTGCCCAGGCCCGCCCGCCGCGCCGCCGCGCTCCAGGCCCCCCGACGGGCCCGTCTCACCCGACGCGGTCGACTCGCCCTGCTCCTCGGCGCCGTTCTGCTCGTGGCCGTCGCGGTCACCGTTCCACCGCTGGTCTCCCATGACGAACCGGCCGTCGAACAGCCCCGTACGCTCTTGGTGCCGGAGGGCTGGCGCGCCGCACAGGTCTTCGCGGCCGTCGACCGGGCCCTCGGGCTGTCCGAGGGGAGCGCGCGGAAGATCGCGACCGCTCCCGGCGCCCTCCCGCTGCCCACGGCGGCCCACGACAACCCCGAGGGCTATCTCTTCCCCGCCACCTATCCGGTGCTCTCGGCCACCACCCCGGAAGGGCTGCTGCGCTTCATGGCGGACACCGCGGGCAAGCGCTTCGGGGCCGCGCCGATCACCGAGGGGGCCCGGGCGCACGGACTCAGCGTGTACGAGACGGTCATCGCGGCCAGCATCGTCCAGGCCGAGGCCGACAACCCGGAGGACATGGCGAAGGTGGCCCGGGTCGTCCACAACCGTCTTGCCCGGGGCATGGCGCTCCAAATGGACTCGACCCTCAACTACGCCCTCGGGCGCAGCACCCTCGACACGACCCATGCGGACACCGAGTCCACGAGCCCCTACAACACCTATGCCCGCAAGGGCTTGCCGCCGACGCCGATCGGAAACCCCGGGGACGAGGCCCTGAACGCAGTGATCAACCCGGCGGACGGCGACTGGCTCTACTTCGTCACGGTGGCCCCCGGAGACACCCGCTTCACCGCCGACTACGCGACGCACCGGGCGAACGTGGCCGAGTTCAACGCCAACAGGGCCGCCGAGCGGGGCTGAAGCGCGGGTGCTCAGACGGTCGGGGCGGTGACCGGGGCACGGCCGAGGAGGCGGCGCACGTCGGATGCGGCAGCGCGTCCGGCCCGATTGGCGCCGATCGTCGAGGCCGAGGGGCCGTAGCCGACGAGGTGGATGCGTTCGTCCTTCACCGCACGCGTGCCCTCGACCTGGATGCCGCCACCCGCCTCGCGCAGCCGCAGCGGAGCCAGATGGTCGATCGCCGCCCGGAACCCGGTCGCCCAGAGGATGACGTCCACGTCGATGCTCCGGCCGTCGTCCCAGGTCACCCCGGTCGGGGTGATCCGGTCGAACATCGGCAGACGGTCCAGTGTCCCGCGCGCACGAGCCGCACGGATCGCCTCGTTGAGGGGAAGTCCGGTGACGGAGACGACGCTCCGCGGCGGTAGCCCGCGGCGCACCCGGTCCTCCACGAGCGCGACGGCCGCACGCCCCTCCGCCTCCCCGAAGGGCCCCTCGCGGTAGACGGGCTCGCGCCGGGTCACCCAGGTCGTCCCCGCCGCCACCTCGGCGATCTCCATGAGGTGCTGGGTGCCCGAGGCCCCGCCGCCGACCACGAGCACCCGCTTTCCGGCGAACTCCTCCGGCCCGGGGTACCCGGCGGTGTGCAACTGGCGGCCCCGGAAGGTCTCCTGGCCGGGGTAGTGGGGCCAGAACGGCCGGTCCCACGTGCCGGTCGCGTTGATCAGGGCGCGCGTCGCGTAGACGCCCTCCGAGGTTTCGACCCGGAGTCGGCCCTCCTCCTCGTCCCGGACGGCCGTCACGTCGACGGGTCGGTGCACCCGTAGGTCGAACGTCCGCTCGTAGGCGTCGAAGTACGCGCCGATCACCTCCGACGAGGGGCGCGCGGGATCGGCCCCGGTCAGCTCCATGCCGGGCAGGGCGTGCATGCCGTGCACCTTGCCGTACGTGAGGGAGGGCCAGCGGAACTGCCAGGCGCCGCCGGGGGCAGGGGCGTGGTCCAGGACGACGAAGTCCCGGTCCGGCTCCAGACCACCGCGCCGCAGGTGGAAGGCGGCCGAGAGCCCCGCCTGCCCGGCGCCGATGACGACGACGTCCACCGTCCTGACCCCTTCGAACCCGAAATCGTTCACGCTTCCACCAACCGCGGCAGGGGAGTGCTTCTTCCCGCACCGCCCCTCCCGCGGCACACGGGCCGACGGCGCCGGGCGCGCCCCGAGAGCCCCTCCCGCCCGGCGGGCAGCCGGAGCTCCTCCCGAAACACGCCTAAGCTGCCACGCGGCACAGCCCCCGACCCAGGAGCCCACCCCATGAACGACCGCGACCGACGGCACCCGTACCCCGATGCGCTCCGTCCGGAGGAGTTGCCCGCGCCGCACCCGCTCCTCGCCCCCGTCACCGCACTGCTCGGCACCTGGGCCGGCCGCGGGCGCGGCGGGTACCCCACGCTCGCCGAGGACTTCGCGTACGCGCAGGAGGTCACCTTCAGCCATGACGGACGCCCCTTCCTGCACTACGAAGCGCGGGCCTGGCTGATCGGCGAGGACGGCACCCCGCTGCGGCCGTCGGCCCGGGAGAGCGGTTGGTGGCGCCTGCAGCCCGAAGGGCGGATCGAGGCGCTGATCACCCAGCCCACCGGCGTCGCGGAGCTCGCCGTCGGCCGTGCGGACGGCGGCATCGTCGACCTCACCACCGGACAGGTCGCCCTCGCGCCCACGGCCAAGCAGGTCGAGGCCACCCGGCGCCGTTACGTCCTCTCCGACGAAGACACCCTCGACTTCGTCCATGACCTCGCGGCCGTCGGCCGCCCGCTCCAGCACCACCTCTCGGCGCGGCTCCGTCGCGAAGGCCGGAACTGAACCACCCCTCCTCGCCCCCGACGGTCGGCCGGCACAATACGGGGGTGAGCGATGACGACCCGTACCTGTGGCTGGAAGACATCTCCGGCGAGGCCGCCCTCGCGTGGGTGGCCGAGCGGAACGCCGAGACGGCGGACGTGCTGGCCGCCGACGCCGGCTTCGTCCCCCTCAAGACGCGACTGCGGGAAGTGCTCGACGCCTCGGACCGCGTTCCGTACACCGTCCGGCGCGGCGCGCACCTCTACAACTTCTGGCGCGACCCCGAGCACGTGCGCGGGGTGTGGCGGCGCACGACCCTGGAGCGGTACCGCACGGACACGCCCGAGTGGGAGATCCTCCTCGACGTCGACGCACTGGCCGCCGCCGAGGGCGAGAAGTGGGTGTGGGACGGCGCGCAGGTGCGCCGCCCCGACCACGAGCGGGCCCTGGTGCGGCTGTCGCGGGACGGCGGTGACGCCGTCGTCATCCGTGAGTTCGACCTCGTGACGGGGGAGTTCGTCGAGGACGGCTTCCGGGTGCCGGAGGCGAAGACCCGGATCGGCTGGATCGACGCCGACACGGTCTTCCTCGGCACCGACACCGGGCCGGGTTCGCTGACCGACTCCGGCTACCCGCGAACGGTCCGCCGCTGGCGGCGGGGCACCCCGATCGACGCGTCCGAAGTCGTCTTCGAGGCCGAGGCCACGGACGTGTCGGCCTGGGGGCAGCACGACGACACGCCGGGCTTCGAGCGGGACCTCGTCGGCCGCTCGCTGGACTTCTTCCGCAGCGAGACCCGTCTCCTGCAGCCCGACGGCACGACCGTACGCATCGACGTCCCCGAGGACGCCCTCATCGACGTCCACCGACGGCACCTGCTCGTCACGCTCAAGTCCGACTGGCTCGGACAGCCCACCGGCGCCCTCCTCGCGTTCGACTTCGAGGCCTTCCTCGCGGGCGACCGCACCCCCGAGGTGCTGTTCGCGCCGGACGAGCGCACGGCGCTCGCCGGACACTCCTGGACCCGTCACCACCTGATCCTGGAGACGATGCGCGACGTCAGCACCCACGTCGAGGTCCTGTCCCCGGAGCCCGACGGTGCCGGTTGGACGCGCGCTCCGCTCCTCGGCGTGCCCGCGCTGTCCGCCGTCAGCGTCGTGGACACCGACCCGGACGTCTCCGACGAGTACTTCCTCGACGTGTCGGGCTTCCTCCAGCCCTCCAGCCTCCGCCGCGGCCACATCGGCGCCGACCAGGAGGTCCTCAAGCAGGCCCCGCACCGCTTCGACACGGCCGGCCTCTCGGTGACGCAGTCCTTCGCCACCTCCCGCGACGGCACCCGGGTGCCGTACTTCGTCATCGGCCCCGATCACGCCACCACCGGGCCCGGACCCACCCTGCTCTACGGCTACGGGGGCTTCGAGGTCTCCCTCACCCCCTTCTACGGCGCGGTCACGGGCCGGGCCTGGCTGGAGCACGGCGGCACCCACGTCATCGCGAACATCCGGGGCGGCGGCGAGTACGGTCCCGACTGGCACCAGGCCGCGCTCGGCGCGAACCGGCCCAGGGCCTTCGAGGACTTCGCGGCCGTCGCCGAGGACCTCGTCGCACGGGGCGTCACCACCCCGGCGCAGTTGGGCGCGGCAGGGGGCAGCAACGGCGGCCTGCTCATGGGCGCGATGCTCACCCGGTACCCGGAACTCTTCGGTGCGATCGTCGCGCAGGTGCCGCTCCTCGACATGACCCGTTTCCACAAGCTCCTGGCGGGTGCCTCCTGGATCGCCGAGTACGGCGACCCGGACGACGGCACCGACCTCCCCCACCTGCGGGAACTCTCTCCCTACCATCGCATCGCCGCCGACCGGACCTACCCTCCGGTGCTCCTGATGACCTCCACCCGCGACGACCGCGTCCATCCCGGCCACGCCCGCAAGGCGGCGGCGCGACTGCGCGAGCTCGGTCATCCGGTCCTGTTCCACGAGAACACCGGAGGCGGTCACGCCGGAGCCGGGGACAACGAACAGGCCGCCCACAACAGCGCCCTGGTCCACACCTTCCTCCGCAGACACCTGGTCCGACGGTCCCGGCCGATCGCGGGTCACCCCGTCACAACCATCCCGAACGCTGCGCCTGCAGCGCCATCTGAAAGCGGCTCGTGGCGCCCAGCCGCGCCATGAGGACCTGGATCCGGCGGAAGAGCGTGCGTCGGCTGACCCCGAGCTCCCGGGCGATCACCTCGTCGCCGGTTCCTCCCGCGAGGAGCCGCAGCAGCCGGCGGTCGGCGGGCAACAGGCCCGCCGGACGCGCGGAACGGCCGTGCAGGGGGAGCGCCCCCTGCCAGGCCTGCTCGAACAGCGCCACGAGCGCGGAGAGCAGGCCGCACGGCTGCACCACGAGCATGCTGTTGTGGACGTCGGCCTCCTTGATGGAGAGCGAGACCATGGCGTAGGCCTCGTCGATGATCACCAGCTTCACCGGCACCGACGGCAGCACCCGTGCTTGTTCGCCCGCCTCGATGCACGGCTCGATCGCCGATTCCAGCTGCCCCGGGTACTCCAGCGAGGCCTGTGAGTAGACGACGCGCTGGGTCACCCCGCGCGCCAGGGTCGACAGCGCGTCCTCGGTGGCGCTGGGCAGCGGGAAGTACGGGGGCGAGTCCAGCTGTCGGATCTGTTCGCGTGCGCTCGTCCAGGCGTGCCGCATGCGGGGGCCGACCGCGTCGCCGGTCACCACTTCGACCAGGTCGTCGTTGTACGCGGCGAGCCGCTGCCGCCGGAACGACTCGAACGCGCCCCCGACGGTGATCCGCGACTCGTCCAGCTCGGCGGCCCGGTGCCGGCCCAGGATCTCCAGCCCCGCGGTGGGCGGCACGGGGGCCACCAGGTCACGGTCGTCGGCCGCCGCACTCGCCAGACCCGCGTCGACCAGTTCGCCGTAGGCCGTCGTGAGCTCGGAGCCCTCCAGGCCGGCCGCGGCGCCCACGGCACCCAGCGGTGCCGGTCCGAGGTCCAGCAGCCGGATGTAGATCCGGCGGGCCTCTTCGCCGATCCCCAGCAGTCGAAGCGCCTCGCCGAGCTTCCCATTCACCATGCACGGCATTATCGACCCGCCCGGGGCACTTCCCCCGACCACGTGTGGCCGATCCGTGCCACTGGCGCTCTTCGGCAACCGGCGGGTCCCGCGCCGGGTACGGTCCGGTTGCCGCCGAGGACCGGCGGTCCAGAACCCCTCCGGAAAGAAGGTGCAGGACGTGGCGAAGGGTCGCAAGAACGGCCTCTACGACGGTGTCTCCGAAGAGCTCTCCGCCCTGATGCGGACAGGCTGGGCGGACACCGAGCGGCACGACCTCGAACCTGCGGAGCAGGCCCCCCATGCGGCCCGCCGCCGCGCCGCGCTCTCCGCGCGTTTCCCCGGCGAGCGCCTCGTCGTCCCCTCGGGGAACCTCAAGATCCGCTCCAACGACGACCCCTATCCGTTCCGCTCGTACTCGGGTTACGTCCACATGACCGGGGACCAGGCGCGCGACGGCGCGCTCGTCCTCGAACCCCGCTCCGACGGCGGCCACGACGCGTACTGCTACCAGCTGCCCCGAGACAGCCGCGACGACGACGAGTTCTGGCTCGGCTACACGGCCGAGCTCTGGATGGGCCGTCGCCGTTCCCTCGCGGAGGCCGCGACCGTCCTCGGGCTCGACTGCCGCGACGTCCGCACCATCGCCGAGGACCTGGCCGCCGGCTCCGGCGTGCCGACCCGGATCGTCCGCGGCATCGACCCGGTCCTCGAAGCCGCCGTTTCCACCGATGAGGACCGGGACGCCGAACTGGAGGGGGTGCTCAGCGACCTCCGACTGGTCAAGGACGAGTGGGAGCTCGGCGAGATGCGCAAGGCGGTGGATTCCACCGTGCGGGGCTTCGTCGACTGCGTGGGCGAGCTCTCCCGGGCGGTCGCCTCGTCCGAGCGGTGGATCGAAGGGACCTTCTTCCGTCGGGCCCGCTTGGAGGGCAACCACGTCGGCTACGGTTCGATCTGTGCGGCCGGCGACCACGCCACCATCATGCACTGGACGGACAACGACGGCCCGGTCCGCCCCGGTGAGCTCCTCCTGCTCGACGCCGGCGTGGAGACCCACTCCCTTTACACCGCCGACGTCACCCGCACCCTGCCCATCAGCGGCACGTTCACCCCCGTCCAGCGCCGGGTGTACGACGCGGTGTACGAGGCGCAGGAGGCGGGCATGGCCGCGGTGAAGCCGGGCGCTGCGTACCGTGACTTCCACGAGGCGTCCCAGCGCCACCTGGCAGCGCGTCTGGTCGAGTGGGGCTTCATCGAAGGGCCCGCCGACCGCGCGTACGACCTCGGTCTCCAGCGCCGCTTCACGATGGCCGGCACCGGCCACATGCTGGGCCTGGACGTCCATGACTGCGCGCACGCCCGCACGGAGGACTACGTCGACGGCGTTCTGGAGCCGGGCATGGTGCTGACCGTCGAGCCGGGGCTGTACTTCCAGGCGGACGACCTGACCGTTCCCGAGGAGTGGCGCGGCATCGGCGTCCGCATCGAGGACGACCTGGTCGTCACCGCCGAGGGGCACGAGAACCTGTCGGCTGCGCTGCCGCGTTCCGCGGACGAGGTCGAGGCGTGGATGGCCCGCTTCTCGGGCTGACGCCGGTGGTCGTTTCTCAGGGCCGTCCCCGCGATCGTGTGGGGGCGGCCCTCCGCGCCGCTCGCCGTCCCCGGCTCCGGGGCCCGTCGCGCCCTCGGGCGCGCGGAGTCGCCCTCTCGATCAGAATTGCGGCGATCGTGCACCCGAACGAGAGAAAAGAGGGCGAAGGTTCACCGGTTCAGGTGACAGCGGTCGAGGCGAAACGTCCCTTCCTCCGGCGGGGCGGCCACGCTCGACGTGACACATGGAGCCACCCTGTGGAGCGTCCGATGCAGTTGATCCCCCGTCATGACCCGTATCTGGTCGTCCGCTCGACCAGCGGCGTCACCGTCGCGACCCTCCGCGGCGAGCTCGACCTCGTCCTGGTGCGAGACCTGCGGCCCGAGCTCGACGCCCTCGCCCGGGAGTCCGAGGCCCTGACCGTCGACATCCGCCGCCTCGGCTTCTGCGACGCCAGCGGGCTCGGCCTCCTCGCCCACTGTGCCGGGCGCATGCGCCGGCGCAGTGCGCACTGGCGGCTCATCTGCGATCAGCCGTGGATCCTGCGACTCATCCGGCTCACCGAGTTGGACGAACTGCTCCGCCCGGAGGCGGGGCCGCCGGACCCCTCCGCCTGGCCGGACGCTTCTTCTGCCCGGTCGGACCGCGCCGGAGAGGTGCGGTCCGCTGAGCTTCCGGAGGTCGGTGACCCGTCGGACCCGGGTGCGTGCCGCCGCGGACGAAGACGACGTGGTTGAAGTCGTCCTGGAGGAGGTCCTTGCGGGCCGCCCGGGTGAGCAGCGAACCGCGCGGGGCG
>NZ_JBHYMF010000260.1:0-8351 GCF_042742855.1 Streptomyces sp. NPDC058877
GCTGGGGCCGACCGGCCCCAGCGAGGGACCGATGGCCCCTCCGCCGAGAACCTGCCGAACGCGATGCTGGAGCCGGAACACCCGACCCAGGAGGAGACATGGCCCGCACGATCACCGTAGGAATCGACGGATCTGCCGAGAGCCGGGCCGCCGCGGAATGGGCGGCGCGTGAGGCGAAACTGCGTGAACTGCCGGTTCGGCTGGTCCAGGTGTGGGAGCCGGTGCCGGAGCCGATGGCTCAGGCACCGCTCCTGGGAGCGGAGACCCACCAGCACTGGACCGAGCGGATCCCCCGCGAGGCCGCCGAGGGGCTGAGGCTGCGTCACCCGGGCGTCGACGTGAGCACCGAGCAGCGTACCGGGACGCCGGCCGAGGTCCTCGTGGAAGCCGCCCGTGACGCGGAGTTGCTGGTACTCGGGTCCCGGGCGCTGAGCGGGCTCGGCGGTTTCCTGGTGGGTTCCGTCGGACAGGCCGTGATCGCCCGGACGGAGGCGCCCGTGGTCCTGGTGCGCGTCGGGCGACAGGCCGCCGACGAGCACATCACGGACCCTGCCGGCGTTCCGTCCGCCGCCACCGCGTTCCGGCCCGTCGTCCTTGGCCTCGACAACCCCGACGACACCGTCATCGCCTTCGCTTTCGAGGAGGCGCAGCGCCGGAAGACCGCCCTGTACGCGGTCCGGGCCTGGGACACGTCGCCCTATGCCGTCTACACCGTCGGTTCGGGCTTCGAGCACCACGAGGAGTTCTCCCGCCAGAGGGCGGACGCACTCGCCGAGAGCCTGCGTTCCTGGCGGCAGAAGTACCCGGACGTCGAGGTCGTCGAGGCGTCCCGCCCGGGCAGCGCCGCCGCCCTACTGATCGACGCCTCCCGCGACGCCTCCCTCGTCGTCGTGGGCCGACGCGTACGCCGCAACCCCTTCGGCTCGCACATCGGCCCCGTCACCCACGCGGTGCTCCACCACGCCACCGCACCCGTCGCCGTCATCGCCCATGGCTGAAGCGCGCCGCGACGAAGGGTCCCGGCCGGGCCGAATGCGCCCGGCCGGCGCCGGAAGGTGTCAGCGCCGTCGGCGCCGGCGCGCACGGCACCGTCCAGGTGCCGATCTCCGACACCGTGTTCGAGGGCACCCGGTGATCGGCTCCCCCGTCGGCACCGGCCAGAACCTTGCAGGGCTCTTCCAGCTCCACGCGGCCGGCCGGGCGAGGGCTGTCCAGGGAACACGTCCGTCGTGGTCGAACGGCCAACGGCCTCGCGGAGCGGATTACCGAGACCGTTACCGGTGTCCTCCGAGCGGGAGGGCCGATGGTCGGGACACTGCCCGTCCTGGCCGTGACCGCTCGGTTCTCCTGCGACTCCGGTGTGCCAGTGGGCGCGGGACGCCGGCACGGCACGGGACGCCGGCACAAGGACGCCGGTCACTTCCTGCGGCGGCACCGTGAGGAACTGGACCGGAATCCCATGCGGTCTGCGGCAGCGGCCCGCTCGACGCCACGGGAGCTGAGCGGTGCTGCCGTCCGTGGCCTATGCCGGAAAGGACCGTTCACCGCTGACGGCGGGCCGTCGTTCGACCTGTCGCGGAGCCATGACGCAGGGCAGTCCCGGCAAGGGGTGGCCGGCCTTGGACGATGATGGCCGACGTGTTGGTCGACACGGCCGCACTCGGGCCACCCGCCGTCACCGGGTCTCGGGACGGGGACCATCGGTCCGATATCGCAGAACTCCTGACGGCACAGCAGGGCGTCCCGGACGACGAGGATTCTGCGCGTTCTCACACGTGGTGCCCGATCCGACCGGCAGTGTGATGAGGACGTGCGTTGCCCGGCCTTCGCCGCTGTGAGGGCCGGTACAGGTCGTGAAGCCGGTGTGGCGACCACCGAGCAGCCCCGGACGGTGATCGCTCGCCCCGAGTCCGCCTGCGGCGCGCATGGCCCGTGTGTCGGCCCGTCGAATTCCGTGCGGGGCGGGAGCGCGACGGCTGAGAATACGACTGTCAGGCCCAAGGGGGCGCCACGTGAACGGGAGATCTGTGGAGTTCCGCTTCGCGGGCGGCCCGTTCCGCTGCGGCCGGGCCGCCCGGCTTCCGGCGCCGCCACGGCCTCATCACACCGGGCCTGAGAGGGCGTTTGATCTAGGCGGATTGCCGCTTATGCCCTAGTAGGTTCCTCGCCAGGTTGGTGTGGTCTCGTCCGTTATACGCTTGCTGAGGTTGTCGATAGAGGCGATGTGGATCATGGCTTCGGAGCTGGCGGTGAGGGTCTCGTAGTCGCGGGCCAGACGGCGGTGCATCATGATCCATCAGATGCTCCGCTCTACCACCCAGCGTCTTTTCACGACGTGGAAGCCGCGTTTTTCCGGGTTGCGGTTGACGACTTCGACGTCGATTCCGAGGTGGGCGCCGTGCTCGATGACGGCGTTCTTGAAGCCGGTTTCGACCCAGCTTTTCGCAAGGGTCGGTTAGGCCGCTTTCGCCTGGTCGAGGAGGCGTATTCCCATGGCGTTCTCGGAGAGGCCGGCGCTGGCGACGGTCACGGCGAGGATGGGGCCGATCGTGTCGGTGAGGATGCCCCGTTTCCGTCCGACGATCTTCTTTGCGGCGTCGGTTCCCTGGCTGGTCAGGGGCACGTTGGTGGAGGTCTTGACGCTCTGGGTGTCGATGACCGAGGCGGTCGGCTCGGCTTTGTGGCCTTCCTTGACGCGGGCGAGAGCGGTCAGGCCGTAGTTGAGTTGGGCGAAGACTCCCTCGTCGCGCCAGGCTGCGTAGTAGGCGTAGACGGTGCCGTGGCTGGGGAAGTCGTGCGGGAGGTATTTCCAGGGGATTCCCGTGCGGTTGATGTAGAGGATCGCGTTGAACACGTCCCGTAACTCGACCTTGGCGGCTGTCCTGTGGGCCGGCGTTCGAGCCGGGCGTTCCGCCAGGCCGTCAACGTAGGCTCTATCAGGGCCCATCGGGCGTCGGACAGGTCGCTGGGGTACGGCTTGCGCTCGCTCACGGCACAGCGTGTGCATGGCCGCGCCCGGAGGGTGTGGTTCCGCTATCCGTCCGGCGATTCTGGGGCGTCTTCAAACCAGACGGACTTCGAGACACGGAAACGAACGAGACGGGCAGGCGGGTCCGTGATCCGGGTAGGAATGTACGCCTCCTACCGGGCGGAGGCGCCCAAACTGGGGCATGGGCGAAGCTCGCATACCGGAAGAACGCTACGTGAACGCCTACTGAAAACGACCTCTGAGGTCGCCCAGTGCTCCAGCAACGATCTCGCGCCGCCCGAGGTGAGGGCGTTCGTCCATGCGCACGTGCCGGGGAGCCAGCTGGTCACATTGAACGCGACCGGACACTGCCCTCGGCTCGCCGCCCCGCAGGAAACCGCGGCGGCGATCGCCTCGTTCGCGGGGGCCGTGGGGTGACGGGCCCGACCCGTGACGGCGGCGAAGGCCGCGCCCCGGGCCGGGAGGGCGAGGGGCCGGCGGACGAGGAGGCCCGGATCCTGCGGGAGGAGGACGTTGAGGATCTGTACGAGCACGCTCCCTGCGGATAGCTGTCCACCCGGCTGGACGGGCGGATCGTCAAGATCAACGGCACACTGCTGGACTGGCTCGGCTACGAGCGCGGTGACCTGGTGGACCGCGGGCGCTTCGCCGACCTGCTGACCGTCGGCGGTCGCCTCTACCACGAGACGCATTTCGCCCCGCTGCTGCGGATGCAGGGCGAGATCAGCGGCAGCGCCCTGGAACTGAACGCAGCGGACGGCACCCGGGTGCCCGTCCTGGTCTCCTCGACGGTCAAGAGGGGCGGCGACGGGCGGCCACTGCTGTTCCGTACCAGCGTCTTCCACGCCCGCGGCCGCCGTGCCTACGAGGTGGAGCTGCTGCGCGCCTGTGAGGAGGCCGACCGGGAACGCGACCGTCTGAAGGTCCTGAACACCACTCTCCAGAACACCCTTCTTCCGCCGACGCTGGCGGACGTGCCCGGCCTGGAGGTGGCCGCCCACTACCACATCGCCTCCGCCGACGAGGTCGCAGGCGACTTCTACGACCTCTTCCCACTGCCCGCCAACACCTGGGGCCTGTTCCTGGGCGATGCGTGTGGCAAGGGGGCGGCGGCCGCCGCCTTCACCTCCCGTGCCCGCTACGCCCTGCGTGCCGCGGCTGTGTACGACCCCGGCCCGGTCGCCGTCCTCGGCAACCTGAACGCGGTTCTGTACCAGGACTCCGACGATGCCGACCCCCGCTTCTGCACGGTCGTCTTCGGTCTCCTGACCCCCGGCCCGGACCGGGGCGGCGTCGATGTCACCCTGGCCGGCGGCGGGCACCCGCCGGCGCTGCTGCTGGGCGCGGACGGCTCGGCCGACTCCCTACCCACCCCCGGCGGGCAGCTCATCGGGGTCGTCCCCGACGCCGACATCGCCACCACCACGGTCCAGCTGCCCCCCGGGGACACTCTGCTCCCGCACACCGACGGGCTGACCGAAGCCCACACCACCGCGAAAAGCCGCTACGGCGACGACGCCCTGCTCGACTTCGGCCGCGCTCTCGCCCCGACCACCGCGTCCGGCGTCATCAGCGCGGTTCGCGGCCTCGTCGCCACCTTCGGTTCCGGTGTCGACGACGACACCGCCGTCCTCGCGATCCATCTGCCCCGAACCGCCGGCGAAGGCGTCCGGGGAGCGGGCCGCCTGGGCAATGCCGAGCCGCACCCCACCGGCCCGTGCACCACCCGCTCCGTCTCGGTGCCGACCGGGGTCCCGCCGCGCAAACGGAAGGGGACTCCGTTACTCCGTGAGGCGCGGGCGCCCCGCCCGCGGTGGACGCCGCGGGCGGGTACGGACCCCCGCGCGGCGGCGGCCAGGGGCATCCGGCCAGGCACGATCACCCGCGGGAGCAGCGGCCAGTGCCCGCCGGGACGTGCCGGCGGACGACCGCAGCGCGGCCCGCCGCTCACGCGCTCGCGCCCGTTCCGGAATTTCCGGCCGGGCGATGCGGCACGGCAGCACCAGGCACCTGTCACCGGGCATTTGCGGGGCTTTTCTTGATCGAAAACGCCATTCCAGGGACGGTATTGTGCCACGAGAATCCCTTCGCTACGATCGCAACCCTCACCGGCCGTAAGTCCGCTCATTACAGGGGGCGATGTGGGTGCGTCAGCGTCAGAATTACTCCCCGAGCGGGATTCTTGATGGGCGAGGTCGAGGGGAAATCCGCGTCTTCCGGCCCTGAATTATCAGAAGACGAGCGATTGTCGAAAGACTCGCCTTCTTCTCCTTTCCGAAGACGGGATTTCTCGCTCTTCTGGGCGGCGGGCGCCATCGACGGTCTCGGGACCTGTGCGTCGTCGCTCTTCCTTCCGCTGATCCTCCTGGGTGCCGGATACTCGTCCGGGCTCGCCGGCCTCGTCGCCTCGGTGGCCCTGGTCAGCGGGCTCGTCGTCTCGCCGATCGCGGGCGTGTTCGCCGACCGGTTGCCGCGCAAGCCGATGATGTACACGGCGGCCCTGGTCGCCGCGGGCGCCACGGGCACGGTGTTCGTGACGGTGGCACTCGGCCATGTCGTCCTCGCCCACATCCTCGTCGCGGCCGTTGTCGAGCAGGCGGCGAGCGCCACCTACGGGGCGGCCGCCTCCGGGATGATCCGGCGGCTCGTGCCTCCCGAGGAGTACCCCCGGGCGATTGGGTACCTCCAGGCGCGGGACCAGGCGGTGCAGATCGTCGGGCCGACGCTGGGCGGTGTGCTCTACCAGATGGCGCGGTGGGTGCCGCTGCTCGCGGACGCGGTGTCGTTCCTGCTGGTGGCCGTGCTGAGCCGGGCGATCCGCGCGGACCTGACGCCCGAACGGGAGGGGCCTGCGGCGTCCTTCACCCGTGAGCTCGCTGAGGGCCTGCGCTTCGTGTGGGCGGAGCCGTTCCTGCGCTTCGTGGTCGTGTGGACGGCCGGGATCAACGCCCTGCTGGGAGCGCTGTACTTCCACGCGGTCTTCGCCTCGCACGCCGAGGGCGCGAGCCCTTCCTCGATCGGTCTCATCCTCACCCTCGCGGGCGTCGGCGGGCTGCTGGGCGCGCTCGCCGCGCCGTGGCTGGTGCGGCGGGTGCCGGCCACCCGGATCGTCACGGGCGCCTCGTGGGCCATGGTGCCGACGGCGGCCGGGCTCGGCTTCGCCTCCCAGACCTGGGCCTACGGGCTGCTGCTGAGCGGGGTGTCGCTGATCGTGCCGTCGGTGGCGGTCGTGCTCCAGACCCGGGCGGTGCTGGTGACCCCCGACCGTCTGCTGGCCCGGATGGGCACGGTGCTGGGCACCGCAGGACAGGGCGTCGCCGTGCTCGCCCCGGTGCTGGCCGGGGTGCTGGTGGCTGCGTACGGGGGCCGCTCGGTGGCGCTGGGCTGCGCCGGCGCGTTCGCCGGGCTGGCCCTGTACGCGACGGCCAGGTCCGCACTCGTCGTCCGGGAGGCGCCGTGACACCGCCCGCGCCGAGAACAGCGACCCGCACCTACGGCGTCTACCGCCCGGTGCTGCCGGTGACCAGCCCCCGCAACCCGGACCGGATGGTGTACACGGGGGACGCCGACGGCCGGTGCGAGATTTTCACCTGGGACCGGTCCAGCGGCAGCGGACGGCAGTTGACGGACCGTCCGCACGGCACGCTGCTGTGCGACATCGACGGCGACGAGGCCGTGTGGTGGTTCGACGAGGACCGCGGCGGCAGCGGCGCCTGGCGCACCCAGGACTTCGACGGCGGCCCGGACCGTACGGCGCTGGCCGGGGTGCCGGCCGGGCGGCCCGCCGGGCTGGCGCTGACGGAACGCGGCACGGTGGCCGTCGGGATCCGCGGCGCCGAGGGATTCAGCGTGCACCTGGGGCGGCGCGGCGGCAGGGGCACCCCCGTCCTGCGTACGACGGACTCCGCCACCCTGTGCGATCTGGCGCCGGACGGCGGACTGCTGGCGGTGTCCGGGCCCGCGCACTCCGCCCGAGCCGTGACGCTGCTGACCCCGGACGGTGCCACCGCCGCGGTGCTCTCCGGCACCGCGGAACGCACCTGGGCGCTCGGTTTCGCGCCCGCTGCCGCGTCGGCCTCCGGCCTCGGCGGTACGTCCGGCCGCACGCTGCTGCTGGTCATGCGCGAACGGGCCGGCCGCTACCACCTGGGGGTCTGGACCCCGGGCGGCGGACTGGAGCTGCTGCCCTGGTGCTCCTTCGACACCGAGACGACCGCCCGCTGGTACCCCGGCCCGGGGAGTGCGCGGGTCCTGCTGCGACAGGACCGGCACGGCCGCAGCAGGCTGTTCACCGCCGACCTGGACCGCGGTGAGCTGACCCGGGTGCCCACCCCCGAGGGCAGCATCCTGGCCGCGTCGCCCGCCGCCGGCGGCGACGTGCACCTCATCTGGACCGACGCGGTGAACGTGCCCCGCGCGATGTCCCTGTCGGGTGCGTCGCTGCCGGGGCAGAGCGAGTGGCGCCTCCCCCGGTTCGGCCACCGCCGGGACCTGTGGACCCCGGGGCCCGACGGGCCCGTGCACACCTTCGTCACCATGCCCTCGGACCGCCCCGCGCCGCACCCGCTGGTGCTGCTCGTGCACGGCGGCCCGGCCGACCACGACCGCGACGCCTACGACCCGATGGTGCAGGCCCTCGTCGGCTCGGGGTACGCCGTGGCCCGAGTCAACTACCGGGGCTCGACCGGCTACGGGCCACGCTGGCGCTCCGCCTGGTCCGAGGGCGTCGGCCACACGCAGGTCGCCGACCTGGTGCGGGCCCGCGCCGACCTGCTGGACCGGGGCATCGGCCGAGCCGGCGCCGTGGGCCTGTGCGGCACCTCGTGGGGCGGCTATCTGACGCTGCTGGCCATGGGCACCTGCCCCGACCTGTGGGACGTCGGGGTGGCCGTCAAGCCGCTCGCCGACTGCGCCACCGCCTTCCGGCACTCCACGCCCGCCCTCCAGGCGCTGGACACCTCGCTGTTCGGCGGCACTCCGGACGAGGTGCCCGACGCCTACGCGCACGCCTCCCCGTCCTCGTACGCCGCCGCGATCCGCTCCCCGCTGCTGGTCGTCGCCGCGCGGCGGGACGCCAAGTGCCCGCCGGAGCAGATCGAGGCGTACCTGGCCGTGCTGCGCGCGGGCGGTGTCCCCCACGAGGTGATGTGGCTGGACTCGGGCCACGACGGCTACGACGGAGCCGAGCACCTGGCCGTCATACGGAGGTCCCTCCAGTTTCTCGGCGGCGGGCTGCCTTCCGCGCCCGATCAGGCCGAGCCACCCCCACCCTCGGAGAGGAGGTGAACATCATGCAGAAGGACATCATCCACGGAGACCCGCTCGACGGCGACGAGGAGAGCCGAAAGCCCGGCGTCGGCGT
>NZ_JBHYMF010000261.1:0-8344 GCF_042742855.1 Streptomyces sp. NPDC058877
GGGCCGCGGGTCCTACATGCCGACTTCCTTCATCAGCATGCCGACCTCGGTGTTGGTCAGGCGGCGCAGCCAACCCGACTTCTGGTCGCCGAGGGCGATCGGCCCGAAGGCGGTGCGGACCAGCTTCTCGACCGGGAAGCCGGCCTCGGCCAGCATCCGGCGCACGATGTGCTTGCGGCCCTCGTGCAGGGTGACCTCGACCAGGTAGTTCTTGCCGGTCTGCTCCACCACCCGGAAGTGATCGGCGCGGGCGTAGCCGTCCTCCAGCTGGATGCCGTCCTTCAGCCGCCGTCCGACCTCGCGGGGCAGCGGACCGGTGATGGCGGCCAGATAGGTCTTCTTCACGCCGTACTTGGGGTGCGTGAGGCGGTGGGCCAGTTCACCGTGGTTGGTGAGCAGGATGATGCCCTCGGTCTCGGTGTCGAGCCGGCCGACGTGGAACAGCCGGGTCTCGCGGTTGGTGACGTAGTCGCCGAGGCACTGACGACCGTCCGGGTCCTCCATGGTGGAGACGACGCCGGCAGGCTTGTTCAGCGCGAAGAAGAGGTACGACTGGGTGGCGACGGTCAGGCCGTCCACCTTGATCTCGTCCTTCTCGGGGTCGACGCGCATCCCCTGTTCGAGCACGATCTCACCGTTGACCTCGACGCGGGCCTGCTCGATGAGCTCCTCGCAGGCACGCCGCGAGCCCATGCCGGCACGGGCGAGGACCTTCTGTAGGCGCTCGCCCTCCTGCTCGGCACCGGGGAAGGTCTTCGGGGTCTTGGCCTCGGGCTTGCCGGCGTACCGCTCCCGGTTGCGCTCCTCCGCGCGGGCGTCGTACTCGCGCGAGCGGGCGGGCGTCGTACGGCCCCCGCTCCGCTGCGGGGACTGTCGGGGGCCGCCCTTGGCGCCGCCGCGCGCCGCCGCGCCCCGGCCGCGCTTGGGGGCGTCCGAAGAACCGCCGGGGCCGCCGTAGCCGCCCACGTCGTAGCTGCGCTCCTCCGGGCGCGGCCTGCGCGGGTTGGCGCCGCCCGACCGGCCGCCCTGACCGGCGCGCCCGCCGCCCTGGCCCGGGCGTCCGCCGCCCTGGCCCTGTCGGTCGTCGCGGCCGTTGCCGGCGCCGCGGTAGTTGCCGCGCCCGCCGCCGCCACCGCCGTTGCCGCGGCCACCGCCGCTGCCGCCGCGGCCGCCGCTGTTGCCACCACGGCTCCCGCCGTTGTTTCCGCTGCTGTTCCTGCCGCTGCTGCTTCGCATCAAAGTTCCGTCTTGTCGTCTACGTCTGCGTCCGGTTCGAACGACGGGACGCCTTCCAGGGAGTCCGGCTCGACCGTCTCGGCCTCCGGGAGGAAGGGCGCGAGCTCGGGGAGCTCGTCCAGGCCGCGCAGGCCCATCCGCTCCAGGAAGTAGTTCGTCGTCCCGTACAGGATCGCACCTGTTTCGGGTTCCGCGCCCGCCTCCTCCACCAGCCCCCGCTGGAGGAGGGTCCGCATCACGCCGTCACAGTTGACCCCGCGGACCGCGGAGACCCGGGAACGACTGACCGGCTGGCGGTACGCGACGACCGCGAGGGTCTCCAGGGCCGCCTGGGTGAGCCGCGCCTGCTGTCCCTCCAGGACGAAGGCCTCGACGGCCGGGGCGAACGCGGGACGGGTGTAGTAGCGCCAGCCCCCGGCCACCCGGCGCAGCTCGAAGCCCCTCCCCTGGGCGGTGTACTCCTCGGCCAGTTCGTGCAGGGCGTCGGCCACCTCGCGCCGGGTGCGCTCCAGGACCTTGGCGAGGTGCTCCTCGGTGGCGGGTTCGTCGACGACCATGAGGACGGCTTCGAGGGCGGGCTTGAGGTCGCTCATGCGGTGTCCTCCTGGTCGAATTCGTCGGTCACGGCCGTCGACGGGTCCGCGTCCCCGCCGGTCCAGGAGACCGTGAGGTCCCCCAGGGCGGTCTCCTGGTCGAGGGCGACGGCCTTCTCCCGGTAGAGCTCCAGCAGGGCGAGGAAGCGGGCGACGACGGTCAGGGTGTCCCCGGCGTCCTCGATCAGCTCACGGAAGGCCGCCGAGCCGCGGGCACGGAGCAGTGCGACGACCACGGCGGCCTGGTCCCGGACGCTGACCAGCGGGGCGTGGATGTGATCGACGTACACCTGGGGCTCGGCCTTGGGCTGCATGGCCTTGGCGGCCAGCTTCGCGAAGCCCTCGGCACCGATGGAGATGACGACCTCGGGGAGCAGTTCGGCGTGGTGCGGTTCGAGCCCGACGGTGCGGGGGTGACGGTGCCCCTCTGCCTCCCAGCGGTCCTCGAAGATCGCGGCGATCCGCTTGTAGGCGCGGTACTGCAGGAGTCGGGCGAAGAGCAGGTCGCGGGCCTCGAGGAGCGCGAGGTCGGCCTCGTCCTCCACCTCTGCGACGGGGAGCAACCGTGCGGTCTTGAGGTCGAGCAGGGTGGCGGCGACGACGAGGAACTCGGTGGTCTGGTCGAGGTCTCCGTCGGGCCCAAGGGCCCGCAGGTGTGCCATGAAGTCGTCGGTGACCTCGGAGAGGGCGACCTCGGTGACGTCGAGCTTGTGCTTGGTGATCAGTTGGAGGAGCAGGTCGAAGGGGCCCTCGAAGTTCGCGAGCCGCACGGTGAACCGCCCGTCGGGCCCGTTCCCCGCCCCGGTCGGAGCCGCCCCGGCTGCCGTCGCCGACAGCCGCACGGGCGGTGCGTCTTCCCGGGCGTGCTGCCGCGCGGGCGGGCGGGGGGGCCGGGGGTTCCTCCCGGCCCGCTGGCCGGGCTCCGGGGCCGACGGCCCGGGCGGGGCCGGACGGGGCCGGGCCTCCAGCGCCGCCCCGCCCGGGCCACCGCCCAGGAGGCGGCGGCGCGACGGGCGGGACGTTTCGTCAGGAGCGTGGTGCATGGAGGTCCAGGGGGGAGCAAGGAGCACGGAGGCCCGCAGGCTACCGTCAGCGACCGCGCAGACGGCGGACGAGGATGCTCGCGTCGCCGCGGGACTCCAAGTCGGCCAGGACGACCGCGACGGCCTCCCGGACGATCCGGCCGCGGTCGACGGCGAGGCCGTGCTCGCCGCGGAGCACGAGGCGGGCGTGCTCCAGGTCCATCAGCTCCTCGGCGGAGACGTAGACCGTGATCTTCTCGTCGTGGCGCTCACGGCCGCTGGGCCGCCGGTTCGTGGTCCGGCCACCGCGCCGCCTGGCCGCGGGGGCGGGCACTGCGGCGGCGGGAGCGGCCTTCTGCGCCGGCGCGTCGGGCTCGGCCGTGCGGGCGCGGGGCTCGGCGGCCTCGGAGTCGGCCGGCGCGTGCTCCGCCGACCCCCCGGCGGCCGTCGTGTCGCTCTCGGCCGCCGGGGCCGGGACGGCGCGGCGGGGTGCGGACGCCTGGAGCGCCGTCCCCCCGGTCGTGCGGAAGAGTTCGTCGGCTCCGGGCAGACTCACTCGGCGTGACACCGGGCGAGCACCTCCCTGGCGAGCTGGCGGTAGGCGGCGGCGCCCACGGAGTTGGAGGCGTACGTGGTGATGGGCTCGCCGGCGACCGTGGTCTCCGGGAAGCGCACGGTCCGCCCGATGACCGTGTGGTAGACGTGGTCGTCGAAGGCCTCGACGACGCGCGCGAGGACCTCACGGCTGTGCACGGTCCGCGAGTCGTACATCGTGGCGAGGATGCCGTCGAGTTCGAGCTCGGGGTTGAGCCGCTCCTGGACCTTCTCGATGGTCTCGGTGAGCAGCGCGACCCCACGGAGCGCGAAGAACTCGCATTCCAGCGGCACGATGACCTTGTGAGCCGCCGTCAGGGCGTTCACGGTCAGCAGGCCGAGCGAGGGCTGACAGTCGATCACGATGTAGTCGTAGTCGTTCATCAGCGGCTTCAGGGCTCGCTGGAGCGTGGACTCGCGCGCGACCTCACTGACCAACTGGACTTCGGCGGCCGAGAGGTCGATGTTGCTCGGCAGCAGGTCCATGTTGGGCACGGCGGTCTTGAGGAGCACCTCGTCGGCCGACATGCCCCGCTCCATGAGCAGGTTGTAGACGGTGAGGTCCAGCTCCATCGGGTTCACGCCGAGGCCGACCGACAGGGCCCCCTGCGGGTCGAAGTCGACGAGCAGCACCCGTCGTCCGTACTCGGCGAGCGCGGCGCCCAGGTTGATGGTCGACGTGGTCTTGCCGACGCCGCCCTTCTGGTTGCACATCGCGATGATCTTCGCGGGCCCGTGGTCGGTCAGCGGGCCGGGGATCGGGAAGTACGGCAGTGGCCGTCCGGTGGGACCGATCCGCTCGCGGCGCTGACGGGCAGCATCGGGTGCGAGGGTGGCCGCGTACTCCGGATCGGGCTCGTACTCGGCGTCGGGGTCGTAGAAGTGCCCCTCGGGCACCTCGTCATAGGCGGCGAAGTGGGTGGACTCTTGGCCCATCTCGTTGCCGGCCGTGGCGTTCACGTGTAGGCCGTCCATCGTCTTCATCGTGTGGGCACTCGTCATGGGCTGGTGCGTCGTGAAGGTCCGCACCGCGACGGAGCCGATCGGGGCACCTGGCGCACCGCTCCCGGGAGTAAATGTCGACTCATTCACAAGTCGTCTTACCTCCTTGGATGTGACCAGGAACATTTATCGATAGGTCAGCGTGGCACCATGCCGACGGTTGGCGACTCTATGGCGTGTCACCGCTCCGCAGCAACACAATCCGCCGGACCCGCCCCGATGTGTCGGCAACCGAACACGCCCCTGTCAAGGGTGCACGGCCACGCATCCACATGTTTCAGGGGTGCGCGAAACGGTTAAAGGGTTACGTTCAAGACGAGTTGCCCGAACGTTTTAGCAGGGGCGGAGACACGACCGGCCGGACCTTGTCGAACAAGGTCCGGCCGGGTGCGCGGTATTGACGGCACGCGTTGACGGGGTCGTCGCGGATGCCCTCGGGGGGTCAGCCCAGGAGGCTGCTCAGCTCGACGTGGTCGAGGCCGTGGGCCTCGGCCACCTCTCGGTAAACCACCTTGCCGTCATGCGTGTTGAGGCCCTTGGCGAGGGCCTCGTCGCGGCGCAGCGCCTCGACCCAGCCGTTGTTCGCCAGCGACACGATGTAGGGCAGCGTGGCGTTGGTGAGGGCGTAGGTGGAGGTGTTCGGGACCGCACCGGGCATGTTGGCCACGCAGTAGAAGACCGAGTTGTGGACCTGGAAGGTCGGCTCGGCGTGGGTGGTCGGGTGGGAGTCCTCGAAGCAGCCGCCCTGGTCGATCGCAATGTCGACAAGGACACTTCCGGGCTTCATCTTGGCGACGAGCTCGTTGGTGACCAGCTTCGGAGCCTTGGCGCCGGGGATGAGGACGGCACCGATGACGAGGTCGGCCTCGATGACGGCCTTCTCCAGCTCGTAGGCGTTGGAGACGATCGTCTGCACCTGGGTGCCGAAGATCTTGTCGGCCTCGCGGAGCTTGTTGATGTCCTTGTCGAGCAGGGTCACGTGGAAGCCCATGCCGACGGCGATCTGGGTGGCGTTCCAGCCGGAGACGCCGCCGCCGATGACCACGGCCTTGCCGGCGTGGGTGCCGGGAACGCCGCCGGGGAGGACGCCGCGACCGCCGGCCGAGCGCATCAGGTGGTAGGCGCCGACCTGCGGAGCCAGACGGCCCGCGACCTCGGACATCGGCGCGAGGAGCGGGAGCGCGCGGTTCGCGGCCTCGACCGTCTCGTAGGCGATGGCGGTGGTGCCGGACTGCAGCAGCGCGTCGGTGCACTCCTTGGAGGCGGCGAGGTGCAGGTAGGTGAAGAGGGTCTGGTCCTTGCGGAGGCGGTGGTACTCCTCCGCGATGGGCTCCTTGACCTTGAGCAGCAGGTCGGCGGTGGCCCAGACCTCGTCGGCGGTGGCGAGGATCTCGGCGCCGGCGGCGACGTACTCCTCGTCCGTGATCGAGGAGCCGACACCGGCGTTCTGCTCGACGAAGACCTGGTGGCCGTGGCGGACGAGCTCGTGGACACCGGCAGGGGTGATGGCCACGCGGAACTCGTTGTTCTTGACCTCGCGGGGGATGCCGACCTTCATCGTCGATCACGGTCCTTGAATCAGGGGGATAACTGGGGCACTGCGATACATACCCGTATGCACTGCGGCACAACGGGGCAGACCACGTTCGAACGCGGCGCAACCAGTCTAATGAAGGAGTTCCCGCTGTCTAGCCTTTCAAAGTACTAATCTTCGACAGAGCTACTGCGGATTTCGCAGGCAGACGGTTCCGTTTCCAGGAGTCTCCCTGCTGCCGACCGGTGCAGCCGGGCCGCAGCCGGGTCGCCGAGGCGGTCGAGGGTGTCGGCGAGCCTCAGCTGGAGGGCGGCCTGGAGTCGGGAGTCCCGGGCCCGACGGGCCCACTCCACCGCCTCCTCGCAGGTCCGCAGGGATTCGTCGGGCCGCCCGGCGTACTCCTGGACCCGGGCCACCTCGCTCAACGCCCTTGCGTAGCCCGGGAGATCGGAGAGCCTCCGATGCCCGGCGGCGGCGGCGCGCCAGCTCCGCAGGGCCTCTCCGTAACGCCCGGCGTAGGTCTGCACGGCGCCGAGGCGCCCGTACAGCCGGGCCTGGTCGGGACGCTCGTCCCGCGCCAGCCGCTGGGCGAGCGCCCGCCCGTACCAGTCACCGGCCCGCTGCCAGTCCCCGAGCTCCTGGTACGAGCCGCCTACGGATTCCATTGCGCGGCCGGTTGCATACGGGTCATTCGCTTGACGTCCGGCCTCCAGGGCCGACCGATATCGCAGCAGGGCGTCGTGGGTCCTCCCGGTCCTGGCATCGAGATCGGCCAGGTTCAGCAGCGCGGCGGCCCGCTCCCGGTGCAGCCCGCGCCGCTCCGCCACGTCCAGGACCAGCCGGTGCAGGCCGTACAGCTCCGGAGCGGCGGCTTCCGCCCCTCGATGGGCGGCGAGCGCCCTGACCAGGGAGGCAATCAGACGGCGTGCGAGGGTGTCGAGCTCCCCGTCGGCGACGGCAAGGCGCGCCGAGGCCAGGAGCACGGCCTGCCGGGAGTCCAGCCACACGGCGGCGGCAGCTGCGCTCGGGAAGCGCAGGGCGCGCGGCAGGCCGGCGAGCTTCCGCCGGGCCGGCGAGCCCTCGGGTTCGGTGACCGCACGGCAGGACTGGAGGAGCCGCACGGTCCGCTCCAGCATCCGGGCCCGGGCGAGCTGCACCTCGGCGGGCCGGTCGCGCTCCTCCAGTTGGGCGCGAAGCAGCGGGACGAGGTGGGCGCGCACCTCGTACTGGCCGTCCTCACCGCCGGAGACGAGCCCCAGGGCGGCGAAGTCGGCGAGGGTGGCCGTGGCCGCGGAGACCGAGCAGCCGGCCAGGGCGGAGGCGGTGTGGGCATCGGCCCGGCCCAGCGGGGCCAGGGAGAGGAACCGCAGTATCCGGGCGGCCGTGGCGGGCAGCGCCTCATGGGCGAGGCCGAAGGACCGGGTGAGCGGGTCACCGGCCCGGGCCCGCAGCCTTTTGGTCAGGTCGGCGACCGAGGCCTTGGGCCGGGCGGCGAGCCAACCGCCGGCCAGGACGACGGCCCCGGGCAGCCCCCCGCACTCCTCGACGAGGCTTTCGGCGGCCTGCGGGTCGACCGTGATGCGGACGGAGCCGGTGAAGGCCGCCAGCAGTTCGATCGCCGACTTCGAGTCGAGCCCGCCGAGCGTGCAGGGCCGGACGTCGGGAATGCCGGTGAGGGGACCCCGGGCGACCCCGATCACCAGGGCATCGGGATTGTCGGGGATCAGCGGGTCGGCCTGCTCGGCGTCGACGGCGTCGTCGAGGACGAGGACGGCCCGCCGTTCGGCGAGGGCCCCCCGGACCAGCTCGGTCAGCTCGTCCTCGGCGGCGCCGGGGGGTTCGGCGGCCCCGAGCGCGGCGAGGAGCTCCTGGGCGACCCGCCCCGCCGGGACGGGTTCGCCGCCGGGTTCGGTCAACCGGGCGCGGAAGACGCCGTCGGGGTAGCGGTCGGCAAGTCCGGCGGCCAGCTCCTCGGCGAGGGCGGTCCGACCGGACCCGGGTTTGCCGGCGATCAGGAGGACCCGGGCACGGGGCGCCTTGCGGCCGGTGAGGGTATCGAGGCCGGTCCGTTCGATGTCGGCGCGCAGGGCCTTCAACTCCCGCTGCCGACCGAAGAACTGCCGGCTGCCGGCTGCCGCCACAGCCTGATCCGTCACGGGCCACGCTCCCGTCCACCTGCGCACGAGCCGATCCCGCGGGGGGCTCCGCACGGGCGATTCCGAGCGTAGTTCAGGCCGGAAGGCGGACCCCGCGGAGCAGGGCGGACACATCCCCCGATCGGATCAGCAGATCGTCACACCGGACGCTCATCGGATCGGAACCCGCCGTTCGGACCCCGGTGGGCCGCCCCGGCCAGCGAGGGC
>NZ_JBHYMF010000262.1:0-8148 GCF_042742855.1 Streptomyces sp. NPDC058877
CGATCGATCATCGCTCATTCGTGAGGGGGAGATGGCATCTGAGTGAAATTGTTGGCACGCAGTGCCTTGCCAGGTGACACGGCGTGCCATACGTTGATGTTGTCCGGGCGGCCGACGCGTGGGGAACACCCCTCGCACGCCGGCTGTCCCCACCGACCGCCCCGGCTCTGCGAGCAGGGGGATCCCCGGCCAGTGCGCCCGGACGCCTGCGTCACAGGCAACCCCGCGCTCCACCACACAGCGCCGCCACCGCACCACCGAGCCGAACCGACGGCACACCTCCACAGCAGCAGCACTTTCCGCCGTAACCCCCAGGCGTCCCTCCCCCGGGGCGCTCACCGCCGGAGGCAAACCGTGAAGGAAATCCTGGACGCGATCCAGTCGCCGGACTCCACGTCCGCCGACTTCGCGAACATCAAGCTTCCCGAGTCGTACCGGGCCGTCACCGTCCACAAGGACGAGGCGGAGATGTTCGCCGGGCTCGCCAGCCGCGACAAGGACCCGCGCAAGTCGCTCCACCTCGACGAGGTCCCGCTCCCCGAGCTCGGCCCGGGCGAGGCCCTGGTGGCCGTCATGGCGAGCTCCGTCAACTACAACTCGGTCTGGACCTCGATCTTCGAGCCGGTCTCGACCTTCGGCTTCCTGGAGCGGTACGGCCGGCTCTCCGAGCTCACCAAGCGCCACGACCTGCCGTACCACGTCATCGGTTCCGACCTCGCGGGCGTCGTCCTGCGCACCGGCCCCGGCGTCAACGCCTGGAACCCCGGCGACGAGGTCGTCGCCCACTGCCTCTCGGTCGAACTGGAGTCCTCGGACGGCCACAACGACACGATGCTCGACCCGGAGCAGCGGATCTGGGGCTTCGAGACCAACTTCGGCGGCCTCGCCGAGATCGCCCTCGTCAAGTCCAACCAGCTGATGCCGAAGCCCGATCACCTGAGCTGGGAGGAGGCGGCGGCCCCCGGACTGGTCAACTCCACCGCCTACCGCCAGCTGGTCTCCCGCAACGGCGCCGGCATGAAGCAGGGCGACAACGTCCTCATCTGGGGCGCCTCCGGCGGACTCGGTTCCTACGCCACCCAGTTCGCCCTGGCCGGCGGCGCGAACCCGATCTGCGTCGTCTCCTCCCCCGAGAAGGCCGACATCTGCCGCTCCATGGGCGCCGAGGCGGTCATCGACCGCAACGCCGAGGGCTACAAGTTCTGGAAGGACGAGCAGACCCAGGACCCGCGCGAGTGGAAGCGCTTCGGCTCCAAGATCCGTGAGCTGACCGGCGGCGAGGACATCGACATCGTCTTCGAGCACCCGGGCCGCGAGACCTTCGGCGCCTCCGTGTACGTCACCCGCAAGGGCGGGACCATCACCACCTGCGCCTCGACCTCGGGCTACATGCACCAGTACGACAACCGCTACCTGTGGATGTCGCTGAAGCGCATCATCGGCTCGCACTTCGCCAACTACCGCGAGGCGTGGGAGGCCAACCGCCTGATCGCCAAGGGCAAGATCCACCCCACCCTCTCCAAGACGTACACCCTGGAAGAGACCGGCCAGGCCGCCTACGACGTCCACCGCAACCTCCACCAGGGCAAGGTCGGCGTCCTCGCGCTCGCGCCGCAGGAGGGCCTGGGCGTCAAGAACCCGGAGCTCCGGGCCCAGCACATCGACGCCATCAACCGCTTCCGGAACGTCTGAGGTCCCGAAGATGACTGAGCGCCAGAAGGACCGGCCGTGGCTCATGCGGACGTACGCCGGTCACTCGACCGCCGAGGCGTCCAACGAGCTGTACCGGCGCAACCTCGCCAAGGGGCAGACCGGCCTCTCGGTCGCGTTCGACCTGCCGACGCAGACCGGGTACGACCCCGACCACGTCCTCGCCCGCGGCGAGGTCGGCCGGGTCGGCGTCCCCGTCTCGCACCTCGGTGACATGCGCCGGCTGTTCCAGGACATCCCCCTGGAGCAGATGAACACCTCGATGACCATCAACGCCACGGCCATGTGGCTTCTGGCGCTCTACCAGGTGGCCGCCGAGGAGCAGGGCGCGGACATCACCAAGCTCCAGGGCACCACCCAGAACGACATCGTGAAGGAGTACCTGTCGCGCGGGACGCACGTCTTCCCGCCCGGCCCCTCGCTCCGCCTCACGACGGACATGATCGCGTACACGGTCAAGCACATCCCGAAGTGGAACCCGATCAACATCTGCAGCTACCACCTGCAGGAGGCCGGGGCCACACCGGTCCAGGAGATCGCGTACGCCATGGCCACCGCCATCGCGGTCCTCGACTCGGTCCGCGACTCCGGCCAGGTGCCCGAGGACCGCTTCGGCGAGGTCGTCGCCCGCATCTCCTTCTTCGTGAACGCGGGCGTCCGCTTCATCGAGGAGATGTGCAAGATGCGCGCCTTCGGCCGGATCTGGGACAAGATCACGCTGGAGCGGTACGGCATCGAGAACCCCAAGCAGCGTCGGTTCCGCTACGGCGTGCAGGTCAACTCGCTCGGCCTGACCGAGGCCCAGCCGGAGAACAACGTCCAGCGGATCGTCCTGGAGATGCTGGCCGTCACCCTCTCCAAGGACGCCCGGGCGCGCGCCGTGCAGCTGCCCGCCTGGAACGAGGCGCTCGGCCTCCCCCGGCCCTGGGACCAGCAGTGGTCGCTCCGCATCCAGCAGGTGCTCGCCCACGAGTCCGACCTGCTGGAGTACGAGGACATCTTCGCCGGCTCGCACGTCATCGAGGCCAAGGTGGACGCCCTGGTCGAGGAGTGCCTGGCCGAGATCGACCGGATCCAGGAGATGGGCGGGGCGATGGCCGCCGTCGAGTCCGGCTACCTGAAGTCGCAGTTGGTCTCCTCGCACGCCGAGCGGCGCGCCCGGATCGAAGCCGGCGAGGAGAAGATCGTCGGCGTCAACATCTTCCAGTCGACCGAGGAGAACCCCCTCACCGCCGACCTGGACACCGCGATCATGACGGTCGACCCGGCGGTCGAGGCGCGGGTCGTCGGCTCGCTGAAGACCTGGCGCGACAACCGCTACCAGCCGCCGTTCAACCACCCGCGCCCCTGCAAGGCCCTGGAGCGCCTCAAGGAGGCCGCACAGGGCACCGAGAACCTCATGGAGGCCACCCTGGAGTGCGCCCGCGCCGGGGTCACCACCGGCGAGTGGGCCGGGGCCCTGCGCGAGGTGTTCGGCGAGTTCCGCGCCCCGACGGGCGTCTCCTCCGCCCCGGTCGCCGTGACGGCCGAGGCGGGCACGCCGCTCGCCCTGGTCCGGGACAAGGTGGCCCGGACCGTCGAGGAGCTGAACTGCGGCCGGCTGCGCCTCCTCGTCGGCAAGCCCGGCCTGGACGGGCACTCCAACGGGGCCGAGCAGATCGCCGTGCGCGCACGTGACGCCGGCTTCGAGGTGGTCTACCAGGGCATCCGGTTGACCCCCGAGCAGATCGTCAGCGCCGCCCTCGCGGAGGACGTGCACTGCGTGGGCCTGTCCATCCTGTCCGGCTCGCACGCCGAGCTGGTCCCGGACGTCCTCGACCGCCTCCGCGAGGCGGGGGCCCTCGACATCCCGGTCATCGTCGGCGGAATCATCCCGAACGCCGACGCCGCAGAACTGAAGCGTGCGGGCGTGGCCGCCGTCTTCACACCGAAGGACTTCGGTATTACGGAGATCATCGGCCGTATCGTCGACGAGATCCGGAAAGCTCACCAGCTCAGCCCCTTTGAATGCACGGAGGTCCTCGCATGACCAGCCCTGTGAACCGGCTCCGCCCCCGCCGCTCCTGCCTGGCGGTCCCCGGCTCCAACCCGCGCTTCCTGGAGAAGGCCCAGGGCCTCGCCGCCGACCAGGTCTTCCTGGACCTGGAGGACGCGTGCGCCCCGCTGGCCAAGCCCGAGGCCCGGCACACCATCGTGAAGTTCCTGAACGAGGGCGACTGGACCGGCAAGACCCGCGTGGTCCGCGTCAACGACTGGACCACCCACTGGACGTACCGTGACGTCGTCACCGTCGTCGAGGGCGCCGGCCAAAACCTCGACTGCATCATGCTGCCGAAGGTGCAGGACGCGCAGCAGGTCGTCGCGCTCGACCTGCTGCTCACGCAGATCGAGAAGACCATGGGCTTCGAGGTCGGCAAGATCGGCATCGAGGCACAGATCGAGAACGCCCAGGGCCTGACCAACGTCAACGCGATCGCGCAGGCCTCCCAGCGCGTCGAGACGATCATCTTCGGCCCGGCCGACTTCATGGCCTCCATCAACATGAAGTCGCTGGTCGTGGGCGAGCAGCCGCCCGGCTACCCGGCCGACGCCTACCACCACATCCTGATGAGCATCCTGATGGCGGCCCGCGCCAACAACCTCCAGGCGATCGACGGCCCCTACCTGCAGATCCGCAACCAGGAGGGCTACCGTGCGGTGGCCCAGCGCGCCGCCGCCCTGGGCTTCGACGGCAAGTGGGTGCTGCACCCGGACCAGGTGGCCGCCGCGAACGAGATCTTCTCGCCCTCGCAGGAGGACTACGACCACGCCGAGCTCATCCTCGACGCGTACGACTACTACACCTCCGAGGCCGGCGGGAAGAAGGGCTCCGCGATGCTCGGAGACGAGATGATCGACGAGGCCTCCCGCAAGATGGCCCTGGTCATCTCCGGCAAGGGCCGCGCCGCCGGCATGCAGCGCACCAGCAAGTTCGAGATCCCGGAGGCCTGAGTCCCATGCAGTTCGGCCGCACCTACGAAGAGTTCGAAGTCGGCGCCGTCTACAAGCACTGGCCCGGGAAGACGGTCACCGAGTACGACGACCACCTCTTCTGCCTGCTGACGATGAACCACCATCCGCTGCACATGGACGTGAACTACGCGGAGAACACGACCGACTTCAAGCGGAACGTGGTCGTCGGGAACTACATCTACTCGCTGCTGCTCGGCATGTCCGTGCCGGACGTCTCCGGCAAGGCGATCGCCAATCTGGAGATCGAGTCGCTGCGGCACGTGGCCCCCACCTTCCACGGCGACACGATCTACGGCGAGACCACGGTCCTCGACAAGACCCCGTCGAAGTCGAAGACGGACCGCGGCATCGTCTACGTCGAGACCAAGGGCTACAAGCAGGACGGCACGCTCGTCTGCGTCTTCCGCCGCAAGGTGATGGTCCCGACCGCCGAGTACATCGACGCGCGCGGCGGCGAGCAGCCCGGCCGCCCCGAGCTGAACGAACAGGGGAAGTAAGTCATGGCGCGACTCGCCCAGACCCACGGTCTGACCGATGTCCAGCAGGAGATCCTCGCCACCGTCCGGGACTTCGTCGACAAGGAGATCATCCCGGTCGCGACGGAGCTGGAGCACCGCGACGAGTACCCGCAGCAGATCGTCGACGGGCTGAAGGAGCTCGGCGTCTTCGGCCTGATGATCCCCGAGGAGTACGGGGGCCTCGGCGAGTCACTGCTCACCTACGCGCTGTGCGTGGAGGAGATCGCCCGCGGCTGGATGTCGGTCTCCGGCATCATCAACACGCACTTCATCGTGGCGTACATGCTCAAGCAGCACGGCACCCAGGAGCAGAAGGACCACTTCCTTCCGCGCATGGCGGCCGGTGAGACGCGCGGCGCCTTCTCGATGTCGGAGCCGGGCCTCGGCTCGGACGTGTCGGCGATCACCTCCAAGGCGGTCAAGGACGGCGACGAGTACGTCCTCAACGGTCAGAAGATGTGGCTGACGAACGGCGGCACGTCAACGCTGGTGGCCGTTCTCGTCCGAAGTGACGAAGGACACCCCGAGGGCACCGCCCCGCACAAGTCGATGACCACCTTCCTGGTCGAGAAGGAGCCCGGCTTCGGAGAGGTCCGCCCGGGCCTCACCATCCCGGGGAAGATCGACAAGATGGGTTACAAGGGCGTCGACACGACCGAACTCATCATGGACGGACTGCGCATTCCGGCCAATCGGGTACTCGGCGGGGTCACCGGCCGAGGGTTTTACCAAATGATGGACGGCGTGGAAGTCGGCCGCGTGAACGTGGCGGCGCGTGGCTGCGGCGTCGCTCAGCGTGCTTTCGAGCTCGGCGTCTCCTACGCCCAGCAGCGTCACACCTTCGGCAAGGCGATCGCCCAGCACCAGGCGATTCAGTTCAAGCTGGCCGAGATGGCTACCAAGGTCGAGGCCGCCCATGCCATGATGGTGAATGCAGCACGCAAAAAGGACTCCGGGGAACGAAACGACCTCGAAGCAGGGATGGCGAAGTACCTCGCCTCCGAATACTGCAAAGAGGTCGTCGAGGACGCCTTCCGCATCCACGGCGGGTACGGCTTCTCCAAGGAGTACGAGATCGAGCGCCTCTACCGCGAGGCACCGATGCTGCTCATCGGCGAAGGTACCGCCGAGATCCAGAAAATGATCATTGGTCGTCGGCTCCTCGAGGAGTACCGGTTCCAGGGCTGATTGTTGCTTTTGAGTCGGTTTGGCCGCGAAGAAGATCACACCGCGTGTTCATCTTCCGGCCGCCGACTCTGTTCCTGGCTTGCCCAGTTGCGCCCCGCAACCGATAGCATCGCCGGAAAGCCGCCGTCCCCGTTGCCCGTGCGGCATCATCCGCTACGAAGGTCATCCATGCCCCACAGCCAAACCTCTGCACACCGCGACAGCCTCAAGGGCGTACGCATCGCACGCGGAGCATCGCCGTGGCTTCTGCCGACCGTCGCCACCGCGGCGCTGAGCCTTGCGCGCGCGCGCAAGTCGAAGCGTGCCGCGGCCATCGCCGTGCCGACCACCGCCCTCGCGGCCGGCATGCTGTGGTTCTTCCGCGACCCCGAGCGTGAGATCGCTCAGGGCCGGGTCATCTCCCCCGCCGACGGCGTGGTGCAGAGCATCATGCCGTGGAAGGACGGACGCACCCGGGTCGCCATCTTCATGAGCCCGCTGAACGTCCACGTCAACCGCGCCCCGCTCGCCGGCACCGTGACGTCCGTGGAGCACGTCCCGGGCGGGTTCGTGCCGGCGTTCAACAAGGAGAGCGAGAACAACGAGCGCGTTGTCTGGCACTTCGACACCGAGCTCGGCGACATCGAGATGGTCCAGATCGCGGGTGCCGTCGCCCGGCGGATCGTGCCGTACATCCCGCAGGGGACGAAGGTCGAGCAGGGTGACCGCATCGGTCTCATCCGCTTCGGCTCGCGCGTCGACATCTACCTCCCCGAGGGTGTCGACGTCGCCGTCGAGGTCGGCCAGGCCACCACGGCGGGGGTGACTCGCATTGACCGTGATTGATCCCGACACACGGGCTGCCGACTGGGCCGCCGACGCCGAGGCGAAGGCGGCCGAAGAGGCCGAGGAGATGCCGCTGTCGTTGAGGCTGTCCATAGCGGACGCCCTCACGCTCGGTAACGCCACCTGCGGCTTCATGGCGGTGTACTTCACCACCACCGGCATCCTCATCCCCCACCTGACAGGCAGCAGCGAGACCGGCATGGCGCGCAACAGCGCCGCCACCGCCGTGATACTGATGCTGTGCGCAGCGATCTTCGACCTCTTCGACGGCATCGTGGCGCGCAAGCTCCGCAGCTCGCCGATGGGCGCCGAACTCGACAACCTCTCGGACCTGATCAGCTTCGGCCTGGCCCCGGCCTACTTCGTGCTCGTGTACGGAATGGTCGCGGACGACGCGCAGCAGAAGGTCTCGGCGGTGGCCGCGATCGTGGTGCTGCTCGCCGTGGTGCTGAGGCTCGCGAGGTTCTCGTGCGTGACGATGAAGGACGGCATGTTCCAGGGCATGCCGAGCCCCTTCGGCGCACTGACGGTGGTCTCCATCGTGCTGCTCGAGCTGCCGTTCATCCCGACCCTGCTCGCGATCATCGGTACGGCATGGCTGATGGTGAGCCGGGTCGAGTACCCGAAGCCGCGGGGTGTCCTCGCGGTCGCGATGCTCAGCTGGATCGTCGGTGCGATGGCGATGCTGGCGGCCTGGGCCTTCGACGCTCCCGGCGGCGCGTTCCTGCTCCAGACCGGCTGCGCGCTCCAGGTCGTGTTGGGCGCCGTGATCCCCCTCTTCGCGACGGCCCGCCGGGTGAACGCCTTCCGTGACAACCGGCGGGAGAGCCGGGAGGCACGGGCGGCACAGCTGCCGTAGCGGACGGCATGGGGAAGGGCCCCGGGAGGCGATCGG
>NZ_JBHYMF010000263.1:0-8141 GCF_042742855.1 Streptomyces sp. NPDC058877
GTCGCGGGCTAGCAGGTCGCCCTTGCCGTCGCCGGACAGGTCGCCGGGACCGACCAGGGCGTTGTAGATGTCCCAGCCGCGGCCGATGTCCTCGCCGTCGATGTAGAGGTGGCCCTCGAAGACCTCCATGAGGTCGGACGAGGCGTCGACGTCCATCGAGGAGAGGTGCCCCATGTTCGCACCCTTCCAGCCGCCGGTGTCGCTGGCCTGGACGCGCGAGCTGAGCAGGCCGGTGGTCCTCGCGCCGTACCAGTACACCGTGCCGGCGGTGTCCCGTGCCAGGACGCCTTCCTTGTCACCGGTGACCGGGTTGTTGCCCGCGCCGCCGAACTGCGGGACGTTGGCCCAGCCGCCCGTGCTGCCGATCTGCTCGCGGGGGTTGAGCAGGCCGTCGCCCTTGCCGGTGTAGTACCAGAAGGTGCCCTTCACGTCGCGGGCGATCAGCTCGCCGTTCCCGTCTCCGTTGTTGTCGCCGACGGGCATGATCTGGTTGTAGATCTGCCAGCCGTAGCCGGCCTTGACGCGGGGCGCGAAGGGACGGGCCTTGTCGCCGGTGCCGGCGTAGAACCACAGGTCCCCGGCGGTGTCCCGGCCGTACAGGTCGGCCCAGCCGTCGCCGTTGTTGTCGCCGATGCCGATGAGCTGGTCGTAGATGTTCCAGCCGCCGCCGATCTTCACCCGCGAGGCGAACGGCGCGCTGCGGTTGCCGGTCGCGTAGTACAGGTAGAGGTTGCCGTCGTGGTCGCGGGCGACCAGGTCGGCCCGGCCGTCGTCGTTCACGTCACCGGGTGCGATGACCTTGTTGTAGGTGTTCCAGCCGCGCCCTTCCCAGGCATAGGAGCCACCGGCGGGCGTGGCGTCCGTGTAGAGGCTGAGGACACCCAGCGACGAGAGCGCTAGGACCTCGGGGCCGCTGGCGTCCGCATCCTGGTTGCCGATCGGGATGACGTCCTTCGGAGGCTCGGAGAAGTACCCGAACTGGCTGTTCTGACCGGTGGTCGTGGCGGTGTAGACGTTGCCGTCCCAGCCGATGTAAATCAGGTCGCCGCTGCCGTCCCCGTCGAGGTCCGACAGCTTCGGGGAGGCGCCGACTCCGTCGGTCGCCGTGATGCCGGCGCGTGCGGCGCCGCCCGTCGGGCGCGTCAGCTTCGGCGCGGTGAAGTCGACCGCGGGCTTCTCCACGGTCGGCCGGGGCGCGGGCGAGTCCGCGGAGGCGGGGCCCGCGAGGAGCATGCCGGCGGAGAGCGCCAGGGCGGTGCAGGTCGCGAGGCGGGTGCGCATGGATCGAACAGAAAGCAAGAGATCCCCCCCAGGGATCAGGTGTCATCGAGCCGGGAACGGGGGTCCGCGACGCCTTCGCACGGCAAAGGGCACACGCGAAGGGCGAACACCTCCCGGATGTGGGGTGAGCATACCGTCCGGGGGTGACAGCGCTTCAACGAATATCGTCGGCAACGGAGGACCGCCGCACATTGCCGGACTCACTCCTCGGCACGTGCGCGTGCGCCCCGCACCGGAGGTCCGGTGCGGGGCGCACGCGCTCACGACGGATTCGGGATCACGACATGAAGTCGTAGATCTGGTAGCCGTATCCGATCTTGGCCCGGGGGGTGAACTTGCCGGGGCTGGTGTTGAGGTAGCGGTAGAGGTCGCCGCCGGGGGTGACGCCGAGGAGGTCGGCCTTGCCGTCGGCGTTGAGGTCGCCGGGGGCGATCAGCTTGGAGTAGGTGTTCCAGCCGTAGCCGATCTTGACGCGTCCCTTGAAGGGGGTGGTGGCGACGCCGGTGCCGGCGTAGAGGTAGAGGTCGCCGCCGGGGGTGCGGGCGATGAGGTCGGTGCGGCCGTCGCCGGTGTAGTCGCCGGCGCCGACGAGGGCGTTGTAGGCGCCCCAGCCGCTGCCGATCTTGATGCGCGAGGCGACTGCGGTGCCGGCGCCGTTGCCCTTGTAGAGGTAGAGGACGCCGGAGCGGTCGCGGGCTAGCAGGTCGCCCTTGCCGTCGCCGGACAGGTCGCCGGGACCGACCAGGGCGTTGTAGATGTCCCAGCCGCGGCCGATGTCCTCGCTCTCGATGTAGAGGTGGCCCTCCGGGTCGTCGTTGTACTGGAAGGCCAGGTCGGAGAAGCCGTCCCGGTCCATCGAGGACAGGTTGGTGAGCTTGAACCCGTCCCAGGTGCCCGTGTCGCTGACCGAGGTGCGCGGGGTCAGCGAGCCGGTGGTGGAGTTGGTGTACCAGTACAGCGCGCCGTTGGACGTGCCGGCGTAGACGCCTTCCTTGCCCGTGTACGGGTTGCCGCCGCCGCCGGCGAACTGCACGATGCCCGCGAAGTCGCCCGAGACGCTGGCCTGCTCACGAGCGGCCAGGGTGCCGTTGCCCTTGCCCTGGTAGTAGTAGAGCGTGCCGTAGTTGTCGCGGGCCAGGAGGTTGCCGCCCCCGGCGGGCAGGATCTGGTTGTAGATGTGCCAGCCGTAGCCGACCTTGACGCGGGGTGCGAAGGGGCGGGCCGTGTCGCCGGTGCCGGCGTAGAACCACAGGTCCCCGGCGGTGTCCCGGGCGTACAGGTCGCCCTTCCCGTCGCCGGTGCCGTCGCCCAGGCCCATGACCTGGTCGTAGATGTTCCAGCCGCCGCCGATCAGGGTCCGGGCGGCGAGCGGCGCGGACGTGTCGCCGGTGGCCAGGTACAGGTACAGCTGACCGTCCTTGGTGCGGGCGACCACGTCGGCGCGGCCGTCGCCGTTCACGTCACCGGGCGAGGTGATCTTGTTGTAGACCTGCCAGCCGCCGCCGACCCGGTGCGCGTACGGCGTGCCGCTGGGGTCGACGTCGGTGTACAGGGTGAGGGTGCCGTCCTCGGAGGCGACGAGCACCTCGGGCTCGGTCGTGGAGCCGCCCTGGTTGCCGATCGGGATGATCTCCTTCGCGACGTCGTCGCGGAAGAAGTCCAGGTTGGTGCCGTTGCCCGAGGACGTGATCGAGTGGAGGTTGCCGCCCGGGGTGCGGACGATCATGTCCTCGCTGCCGTCGCCGTCCAGGTCAGACATCAGCAGCGGGACGGCCTCGGCCGAGGCGACGCCCGCACGGGCACCGTCCTGCTTCGGGAGCGTCAGCTTCGGCGCGGTGAAGGAGGGCACCGCCTTCTCGGTCGACGGGACCGGCACCGGCGAGGCCGCGGAGGCGGGGCCCGCGAGGAGCATGCCGGCGGAGAGCGCCAGGGCGGTGCAGGTCGCGAGACGGGTACGCATGGATCGAACAGAACGCAAGAGATCCCCCCCAGGGATCAGGTGTCATGGGACCGGGTACGGGGGTCCGCGACGCCTCCACGCAGCAGCTGGCACAGGTGGAGGGCGAACGCCCGTCCGGATGTGAAAGGAGATTACCCCTCGGGCATGACAGTGCCGCAATGCGGTATCCCGGCAACCAGGAGCGACGCAGGCTGCCGGGCCCTTCCCCCGGACCGTTAGTTCTTCCGGTGCCCTATCAACCGCGGCTTCTGCTCCAGGCCGTCGAGACCGTGCCACGCCAGGTTCACCAGGTGCGCCGCGACCTCCGCCTTCTTCGGCTTGCGAACGTCCAACCACCACTGGCCCGTCAGTGCCACGCTGCCCACCAGGGCCTGTGCGTACAGCGGCGCCAGCTTCGGGTCGAAGCCGCGGGCCTTGAACTCCAGGCCGAGGATGTCCTCCACCTGCGTGGCGATGTCGCTGATCAGCGACGCGAACGTGCCCGTCGACTGCGCCACCGGCGAATCCCGCACCAGGATCCGGAAGCCGTCCGTGTAGTTCTCGATGTAGTCCAGCAGGGCGAACGCCGCCTGCTCCAGGAGCTCCCGCGGGTGCCCCGCCGTCAGCGCTCCCGTCACGCCGTCCAGGAGCTGTCGCATCTCCCGGTCGACCACGACCGCGTACAGCCCCTCCTTCCCGCCGAAGTGCTCGTACACCACCGGCTTGGAGACCCCGGCCTTCGCCGCGATCTCCTCCACCGAGGTGCCCTCGAAGCCCTTCTCCGCGAACAGGGTGCGGCCGATGTCGAGGAGCTGCTCCCGGCGCTCCGCGCCCGTCATCCGCACCCGACGCCCGCGCCGGGGCTTCTGCTCTCCGCCGCTGCTGCCGGTACCGCCGGTCCTGCCCTCGATCGCCACGTCTTCCATCATGCCGCGTCGGCGGGTGCGCTCTGGCGGCGGGCTTCGATGCGGTCCTTCGCCGGCCAGCGCACGTCCGAGGCCCAGCCCAACTGCTCGAACCAGCGGATCAGCCGTGCGCTGGAGTCGAGCTGGCCGCGCAGCACCCCGTGCCGGGCCGAGGTCGGGTCGGCGTGGTGCAGGTTGTGCCAGGACTCGCCGCAGGACAGCACCGCCAGCCACCACACGTTGCCCGAGCGGTCACGCGACTTGAACGGGCGCTTGCCCACCGCGTGGCAGATCGAATTGATCGACCAGGTGACGTGGTGGAGGAGGGCCACCCGCACCAGCGAGCCCCAGAAGAACGCCGTGAACGCACCCCACCACGACATCGTCACCAGACCGCCCACCAGCGGCGGGATCGCGAGCGACACGACCGTCCACAGCACGAACTGGCGCGAGATCCGTCGGATCGCCGGGTCCTTGATCAGATCCGGGGCGTACTTGTGCTGCGGCGTCTGCTCCTCGTCGAACATCCAGCCGATGTGCGCCCACCACAGGCCCTTCATCAGCGCCGGGACCGTCTCCCCGAACCGCCACGGCGAGTGCGGGTCACCCTCCGCGTCCGAGAACTTGTGGTGCTTGCGGTGGTCCGCCACCCAACGGACGAGCGGCCCCTCGACGGCCAACGAGCCCATGATCGCCAGCGCGATCCGCAACGGTCGCTTCGCCTTGAAGGAACCGTGGGTGAAGTACCGGTGGAAACCGATCGTGATCCCGTGGCAGCCGATGTAGTACATCGCCACCATCAGCCCCAGATCCAGCCAGCTCACCCCCCATCCCCAGGCCAGCGGTACCGCCGCCAGCAGCGCCAGGAACGGCACCGTGATGAACAGCATCAAGGTGATCTGCTCGATCGAACGCTTGCTGTCCCCGCCCAGCGTGGCGGAGGGCAGCGCCTCGGTACTGTCCGGCGCTTCGGGCGCCGATGTCATCTCGGGGCTCATGGTCATGGGTGTCCCTGGGGGGTGAGAGAGGGGGGAGTGAACGCGTCGAACGACGCCGCCGTGGCTACGCCTCCGTAACCTACGGCGTCGTAAGTATGGCAGCGCCGTGGCGCGCGGCAAGAGGGCACAAAGAGGGGCCTGGCCGCCGCCGACTGGACGGCCACCTATCCTGGGTGCGTCGGACAGCGCGGTCCGCAAGCCTCCAGAACCCCTCCAGACGTGCTCAAACACTGCAAGGAGCCGCACCTGTGAGCAGTGCCGACCAGACCCCCACCGCCAGCACCGAGCTGCGTGCCGACATCCGCCGACTGGGCGACCTCCTCGGAGAGACCCTCGTCCGCCAGGAGGGGCACGAGCTCCTCGACCTCGTCGAGCGCGTCCGCAGCCTCACCCGAGAGGACGGCGAGGCCGCCGCCGAGTTGCTCCGCGGCGTCGAACTAGAGACGGCCGCCAAGTTGGTGCGCGCCTTCTCGACCTACTTCCACCTCGCGAACGTCACCGAGCAGGTCCACCGCGGCCGCGAGATGCGCGAGAGGCGCGCCGTCGAGGGCGGCCTTCTCGCCCGCACCGCCGACATGCTCAAGGACGGTGACCCGGAGCACGTCCGTGCGACGGTCAAGAACCTCAACGTACGGCCCGTCTTCACCGCCCATCCCACCGAAGCCGCCCGCCGCTCCGTCCTCAACAAGCTGCGCCGGATCGCCGCCCTCCTGGAGACCCCGGTCATGGAGGCCGAGCGGCGTCGCCTGGACCTGCGGCTCGCCGAGAACATCGACCTCATCTGGCAGACCGACGAGCTCCGGGTGGTTCGCCCCGAGCCCGCCGACGAGGCCCGCAACGCCATCTACTACCTCGACGAGCTGCACGCCAACGCCGTCGGTGACGTCCTGGAGGACCTCGCCGCCGAGCTGGAGCGCGTCGGCTTCGAACTGCCCTCCGGCACCCGCCCGCTCACCTTCGGCACCTGGATCGGCGGCGACCGCGACGGCAACCCCAACGTCACCCCCCAGGTGACCTGGGACGTGCTGATCCTCCAGCACGAGCACGGCATCACCGATGCCCTCGAACTGGTCGACTTCCTCCGCGGGCTCCTCTCCAACTCCATCCGCTACACCGGAGCCACCCAGGAACTGCTGGACTCCCTCCAGGGCGACCTGGAGCTCCTCCCGGAGATCAGCCCCCGCTACAAGCGGCTCAACGCGGAAGAGCCGTACCGCCTCAAGGCCACCTGCATCCGGCAGAAGCTCGTCAACACCCGCGAGCGCCTCGCCCACGGCACCCCGCACCAGGAAGGCCGCGACTACCTCGGCACCGCCGACCTGATCCGCGACCTGACCCTCATCCAGACCTCGCTGCGCGAGCACCGCGGCGGACTCTTCGCCGACGGCCGCATGGACCGGGTCATCCGCACCCTCTCCGCCTTCGGCCTCCAGCTCGCCACCATGGACGTGCGTGAGCACGCCGATGCCCACCACCACGCCCTCGGTCAGCTGTTCGACCGCCTCGGTGAGGAGTCCTGGCGGTACGCGGACATGCCCCGCGACTACCGGCAGAAGCTGCTCGCCAAGGAGCTGCGCTCGCGCCGTCCGCTCGCCCCGACCCCGGCCCCGCTGGACGCCGCCGGCGAGAAGACCCTCGGCGTCTTCCACACCGTCAAGGAGGCCTTCGAGCGCTTCGGCCCGGAGGTCATCGAGTCGTACATCATCTCCATGTGCCAGGGCGCCGACGACGTCTTCGCCGCCGCCGTCCTCGCCCGCGAAGCCGGTCTGATCGACCTGCACGCGGGTTGGGCCAAGATCGGCATCGTGCCGCTCCTGGAGACCACCGACGAGCTCAAGGCCGCCGACGTCATCCTCGACGACATGCTGGCCGACCCCTCCTACCGGCGCCTCGTCTCGCTCCGCGGCGACGTGCAGGAGGTCATGCTCGGTTACTCGGACTCCTCCAAGTTCGGCGGCATCACGACCTCCCAGTGGGAGATCCACCGGGCCCAGCGCCGCCTCCGCGACGTCGCCCACCGCTACGGCGTCCGGCTGCGCCTCTTCCACGGCCGCGGCGGCACCGTCGGCCGCGGCGGCGGCCCCTCGCACGACGCGATCCTCGCCCAGCCCTGGGGAACCCTGGAGGGCGAGATCAAGGTGACCGAGCAGGGCGAGGTCATTTCCGACAAGTACCTGATCCCGTCCCTCGCCCGGGAGAACCTCGAACTGACCGTCGCCGCCACCCTGCAGGCCTCCGCCCTGCACACCGCGCCGCGCCAGTCCGACGAGGCGCTCGCCCGCTGGGACGCGGCGATGGACACCGCCTCGGAGGCCGCTCACACCGCGTACCGCAAGCTGGTCGAGGACCCGGACCTGCCCGCGTACTTCTTCGCGGCCACCCCGGTCGACCAGCTCGCCGACCTCCACCTCGGCTCCCGTCCCTCCCGCCGCCCCGATTCGGGTGCGGGTCTCGACGGACTCCGGGCCATCCCGTGGGTGTTCGGCTGGACGCAGTCCCGGCAGATCGTCCCCGGCTGGTACGGCGTCGGTTCCGGTCTGAAGGCCCTGCGGGAGGCCGGCCTCGACGCGGTCCTCGGCGAGATGTACGAGCAGTGGCACTTCTTCCGCAACTTCCTCTCCAACGTCGAGATGACGCTGGCCAAGACGGACCTGCGGATCGCCCGCCACTACGTCGACACCCTGGTCCCCGAGGACCTTCGGCACGTCTTCGCCACCATCGAGGCCGAGCACGCGCTGACCGTCGCCGAGGTCCTCAAGATCACCGGCGGCGAGCAGCTCCTGGACTCCAACCCGGTGCTCCAGCAGACCTTCGCCATCCGTGACGCCTACCTGGACCCGATCTCCTACCTCCAGGTGGCGCTGCTCGCCCGCCAGCGTGCGGACGCCGAGAGCGGCCAGGACCCGGACCCGCTGCTGGCGCGGGCCCTGCTCCTCACCGTGAACGGCGTGGCGGCCGGCCTCCGCAACACCGGCTGACGCCCGCCCCCACAGACGACGGTGCCCCCCGTGGAACTTC
>NZ_JBHYMF010000264.1:0-8135 GCF_042742855.1 Streptomyces sp. NPDC058877
AATCCTGTGCGGCCTGTTCGCCGACATCCTCGGCGTGGAACACGTCGGCGTCGACGACAGCTTCTTCGACCTCGGAGGCCACTCCCTCCTCGCCACCATGCTGCTACGCCGCATCCAGCAGGTCCTGGACACCAGGGTCGGAGTCCAGGACCTGTTCCGCTCGCCGAGCCCGGCGGCGCTCGCCGAGATCATCGACACCGCCTCGGGGTCGGACGACTACGGCACGCTGTTCCCGATCCGCACCAGCGGTACCCGCGCCCCGCTCTTCTGCATCCATCCGTCCGGCGGTCTGAGCTGGTCGTACTACGCGGTCGGCCGTGAACTCGGCGTCGACCAGCCCGTGTACGGGCTCCAGGCACGCGGTGTCGGCGAACACGAAGAGCCGGCCCGCACTCTCGACGAGATGGCCGAGGACTACGTCACCCGGATCCGCTCCGTGCAGGCGAGCGGTCCCTATCACCTGCTCGGCTGGTCCTTCGGTGGCCTCGTCGCCCACGCCATGGCGGTACAGCTGCAGCAGCAGGGCGAGGAAGTGTCCCTTCTCGGGCTGCTGGACGTCATACCTCTGCCCGAGAAGCAGGCCGCGGAAGCCAGGTGGCGGCCGACGCGCGAGGAGGCAGCGCAGGCGGTGCGCCAGGAGACCGGCGGCGGGGCCCACTTCGAGCCGGCGGTCGTGGAGCGGCTCGTCGACGTCTATCTCAACCACATCCGCCTGATCACCGAGTTCGAACCAGGTGTCTTCGACGGAGACGCGGTGCTCTTCGACGCCGTAGGCAATCCGATGTACGGCATCGACAAGGCCCGGGTCTGGGCCCCGTACATCGGCGGACAGGTGTTCCGTCACCCCGTGGCATCCGACCACATGGGTGTGTTCGAGCCTGAGCCGGTCCGCACCATCTGCGAGGTGATCAAGGACGCCTACAGCAGGGAGCCCAGGGACGCAGGTCACTGATCGCCGTCTCACCGGTGCGGGGCCAGGTTCCCATCTGGCCCCGCGCCCAGGGGTTCACTGCCGTGCACCAGCGATCACACGGAACCCATGGGACCCCGCGCGTCTGGTCACCGACGCTCTCGAGGCCGCTTGCCGAAGCCACCAACCATCCGGCCTCTGGGTCCCGCCGACCACGAGGTCACGCTCGCGGCCTCATGGCGACACCGATGGAGTCTGTCAAAGCGGAACGGGCGGACTCCGCCCGCATCCTCAAGGCTTCACGTCTGCTCCGGACCATGGCTGCGGGCCAAGGTTGACGGGCGTCATTCTGCCGCCAGGAACCTGCTCGAAAAGACGCAGTGCGTCCTCAGGCCAATTGGTGGCCGAAGGAGCATGAGGGAGTGGGCGTGGTCCAGCCGGCGGGATCCGCAGTCCCCCCGAGGCATTCGAGTTCCGGTGCGCTACGACTGCTTGGGTATCCACGGCGTGTGAACCCGCCGGTCGGGTGTTCAATGCCTCGCGCTCACGGCGCTCAGCCGCCCACATGCGCGACCTTGCCGCTACCACCCACGCCGCTATGCCCGTTGCCATGGTCGCGGCTACACCACCTGCCACACCGAAGTAGTCGTTCATGAGGCGACCCTATTGGCCGCAAGCGCAGTGGTGCCGCAAAACCTCGACAAGACCCTCACCCGATCCGACTTCATCCTGGCGGTGTCAATCCCCTGGTTGCGTAGAGACGTTGGTTATGCGGCCCGGCCTTCCTGACCGGTCCGGGCTCGCGCTTCCTGGATGGTCCGTTCGAACTCGACGGGCGGTTTCCCGCCGGCCGCGCTGTGGCGACGCCTCGTGTTGTAGAAGTCCGCGATCCACGTGGCGGTCTTCAGCCTCGCCTCGGCGCGGGTGGCGAACCGGTGTCGGTGGACGTACTCGACCTTGAGGACGGAGTGGAACGACTCCGCTGCGGCGTTGTCCAGGGCGGACCCGACGCGCCCCATGGACTGCACCACGCCCCACCGGCCGCAGAGCTGTCCGAACGCCTCGGACGTGTATTCCGAGCCGCCGTCCGTGTGGAAGATGACGCCGTCCACCTCCCCGCCCCGGGTGGCGATCGCCATCTGCAGCGCGGCGCTGACCAGCGAGGTGTCGTGCCGCTCGCCCATCGCGTAGCCCACGGCCCGGCGGGAGAACGCGTCGTGGACGCTGGCGAGGTAGAGCTTGCCCTCACCGGTGTCGATCTCCGCCATGTCGCCCCACCACAGCACGTTGGGCGCGATCGCGTCGAACCGGCGCAGGACCAGGTCGGCTGCGGCCTTCCTCCTGCCCTGGCGGGTCAGCGAGCGGCGTCGACGCGGGGGCTTACGGCCCTGCAGGCCGAGCTCGGCCATGATCTCGGCGACGGTGTTCTGCGACACCTGCCAGCCCTCCTCCCACAGGTCCAGCGTGATCCTCGGCGAGCCGTAGGTCCGGCCCGAGCGGTCGAAGAAGTAGCGGATCCGTTCGGCCAGCGCCGCCCGTCTGACCTCACGTTTCGTCGGCTCCAACGGCCGACGGCGCCACTTGTAGAACCACACCTCCGACACGCCGAGTGCCCGGCAGGAAGTGTTGCCGGTCACGGCCACGATCCGCACAGCCCCCTCACGGAACTCCGCGTCGAACTTCCGCCTCATACCTTCCATGACCGTCAACTTCCCCTGCAGTCACGGTCTCTTCGCTACGAGGGAAAGGTCAGCCGATCTGCCTGCCCCGGCCAGGAACGCGCGCCATCAGCAGGGTGGTCATGCTGAACCATTTCATTCTCCGCTACAGAGCGTGTTCGCGGTGAGAGTTCGGCCGACGCGCCGAGGGGTCCGGCACCGGGCCCGATCGCCGCACGCAGAAGCCGCCTCCCCGACCGGGCACAGGCCCGGTCCAGGACGGCTTCTCACTACTGATGACGCGTCAGCTAATGCTGACACCCCTTCAGGAAATGCGTCCGTCGAGCGTCAAATGAGCGTCACGAGCGTCAAGATATCGCCCGTAACGCCCACAACGCACATAATGCGCATCGGCAAACCTGCAGGTCAGGCGGCCTTCGCGATGGGTTCAAGGATCGCCACGCACTCCACGTGGTGGGTCATCGGGAACAAGTCGAAAGCGCGCAGCGTGCGCACCCGGTAGTCGCGTTCGGCGAAGTAGGCGATGTCGCGGGCCAGGGCCGCCGGGTCGCAGGCGACGTAGGCGATGCGGCGGGCGCCCAGGCCGGCCAGGTGGTGCACGGTCTGCTTGCCCGCGCCCGCGCGGGGCGGGTCGAGGACGATGAGGTCGACGTCGGTGATGCCGGTGCGCGGGAGGACCGATTCGACCTTGCCCTGCTCGATGCGGACGCGCGGGAAGCCGGCCAGGTTGTGCCGGGCGTCCTCCACCGCGCGCTTGCCGGACTCGATACCGAGGACGGCTCCCTGGTCGCCGACGCGGTCGGCGAGTGCACCGGCGAAGAGGCCGACGCCGCAGTAGAGGTCGAGGGCCGTCTCTCCCTTGCGCGGGGTGAGGCCCTGCATGACGGCGAGCATGAGGGTCTGTGCCGCCTTCGGGTGGACCTGCCAGAAGCCTCCGCTGCCGACCCGGTAGGTGCGGTCGTCGGCGCGCTCCCGGACGAAGCCGCGGCCGTGGACGCGGTGGACGCCGCTGTCCTTCTCGTCGACGCGGAGCACGGAGACCGGCTTGTCCAGTTCGACGAGCGGCAGGCGGGCGCCGGGGCGCGGGGTGAGGATGACCTGGCGGTCGTGGGAGCCGGATGCGGCGATGGCTTCGATGGCGGCCATGCCCTCCCAGGTGCGCTTCTCGATGCCGAGCTCGGAGACGCCGGGGGCGGCGATCATGCAGTGGTCGATGACCTCGACCTCGTGGGAGCGGTGCTTGCGGAGCCCCGCGTGCCCCTCGGCGTCGACGGCGTACTGGACGCGGGTGCGCCACTGCGGAACCTCGCCCGCGGGGAGCTTGTCGCCCTCGGCGGGCATGACGGTTCCGTCCCAGCCGGCCTGTTCGGGGGTGAGTCCGGCGAGTCGCAGCAGTTGCTCGGCGATGACCTCGCCCTTGAGGCGGCGCTGGGCTCCCGGCTTGGCGTGCTGCCAGTCGCAGCCGCCGCACTTGCCGGGGCCGGCGAAGGGACAGGGGGCTTCGACGCGGTCCTTGGAGGCGTCCAGGACCTCGATGGCGTCGGCGCGCAGGAAGCGGGAGGTCTCCTCGCCCTCGGTCACCCGCACCCGGACCCGTTCGCCGGGCAGCGCGTGGCGGACGAAGAGGACCCGGCCCGCCTCCGTACGGGCGATGCAATGGCCGCCGTGGGCCACCGGGCCGACCTCGACCTCGTACTCCTCCCCGACCAAGGACGCGACAGGGGTGTTCTGCATGGCGGGGAGCTCCAGACGAGGGGGAGGAAACGGGGGGACCGCAAAGGTGGGCTGCCGTGTGCACGGCAGCCCACCAGTCTAGTTGCTCTTCGCGGCGGGTTCCTTCTGCCGCTTCTCCACCGGTCCGCGGCGGACCGAGCCCGGCGCGTTCCACTCCTGCCGCTTCCTGGCCCGCTTCCTGGCGGCTTCGGAGGACTGGAGCTGATAGGGGACGGAGGTCACCATCACGCCGGGGGTGAAGAGGAGCCGGCCCTTGAGCCGTAGGGCGCTCTGGTTGTGCAGCAGGTGCTCGTACCAGTGGCCGACGACGTACTCGGGGATGTAGACGGAGACGGCGTCGCGCGGGCTCTCCTTGCGGAGGTTCTTGACGTACTCGATGACCGGGCGGGTGATCTCGCGGTACGGCGAGTCGAGGATCTTCAGCGGGACGTTGATGCCCCGCCGCTCCCACTCCGCCTTGAGCGCCTTGGTCTCCACCGGGTCGACGTTGACGGTGAGGGCCTCCAGCTCGCTCGCGTGCATCAGCTTGGCGTAGGCGAGGGCGCGCAGGGTGGGCTTGTGGAGCTTGGAGACGAGGACGAGGGAACGGACGCGGGAGGGGCGCACGTACTCGTCGGGGCGTTCCTCGGCGGCGGCGATCTCGGCCGCGACGGAGTCGTAGTGCCGTCGGATGGCGGTCATCGTCACGTAGAAGATCACCATGCCGAGCAGGGCGACCCAGGCCCCGTGGGTGAACTTGGTGGCGAGGACGACGACGAGGACGAGGCCGGTGAAGAAGGCGCCGAAGGTGTTGATCGCGCGGGAGCGGATCATGTGGCGGCGCTTCGCCGGGGACTTCTCGGTCCGCAGGTGTCGGTTCCAGTGCCGGACCATGCCGATCTGGCTGAGGGTGAAGGAGACGAAGACGCCGACGATGTAGAGCTGGATCAGGCGGGTCGAGTCGGCCCCGTAGACCCACACGAGAAGGGCCGCGGCGCCGGCGAGGAGCACGATGCCGTTGGAGAAGGCGAGGCGGTCGCCGCGGGTGTGCAGCTGGCGCGGCAGGTAGCGGTCCTGGGCGAGGATCGAGCCGAGGAGCGGGAAGCCGTTGTACGCGGTGTTGGCCGCCAGGAAGAGGACAAGCGCGGTGGCGGCGGCGAGGACGACGAAGAAGAACGTCCCGTCGCCGAAGACGGCGGCGGCGACCTGGGAGATGACCGGGTCCTGGACGTATCCCTCGCCGACCGGCGTGCCGTTCAGGAACAGGTCCTGGGCGGGCTTCTCGGCCATCCGGACGTCGGTGGCCATGGCCAGGAAGATGATGCCGCAGAACATGGTGACGGCCAGGCCGCCCATGAGGGCGAGCGTGGTGGCGGCGTTCTTCGACTTGGGCTTGCGGAAGGCGGGGACGCCGTTGGAGATGGCCTCGACCCCGGTGAGGGCGGCACAGCCGGAGGAGAACGCGCGCAGCAGCAGGAAGACCAGTGCGAAGCCGGCCATGCCCGGGTGTTCGGGCTTGATCTCGAAGTCGGCGGTGGGGGCCTTCATGGTCTCGTCGAGGACGAGGCCGCGCCACGCACCCCAGATGATCATGACGAAGACGCCGAAGACGAAGACGTACGTGGGGATGGCGAAGAGGCTGCCCGACTCCTTCACTCCCCTCAGGTTCATGAGGGTGAGGAGGACGATGACGGCGATCGCCGAGGCGACCTTGTGCTCGACGACGAACGGTACGGCGGAGCCGAGGTTCTCGATGCCGGAGGCGATCGAAACGGCGACGGTGAGCACGTAGTCGACGAGCAGTGCGCTCGCGACGGTGAGTCCTGCCTTGGCGCCGAGGTTGGTGGTGGCGACCTCGTAGTCACCACCGCCGCTCGGGTAGGCGTGCACGTTCTGCCGGTAGGAGGCGACCACCGTGAACATCAGGACGACGACCGCGAGCGCGATCCACGGGCTGAAGTGGTAGGCCGACAGGCCGGCGACGGAGAGGACGAGCAGCACCTCGCCCGGGGCGTACGCCACCGAGGACAGCGGATCGGAGGCGAAGACGGGAAGGGCGATCCGCTTGGGGAGAAGGGTCTCGCCGAGCTTGTCGCTGCGCAGGGCCCGCCCGATCAGGATCCGTTTGGGCACGTCGGTCAGTTTGGACACGCAGAGGATCGTAAGCGTTCGAAAAGAGCCACGCGCACCGGCACCCCCGAAGCACACCGAATCTCCCTGAGTACCACCTCGGATGCGGTCCCCGCCAGCGTTGACGCTTAAGCTCGGACCGGGTGACCCGGCAGGGCGTCGCCCGCCGCGGCCCGGGCGCATCGGGCGAAGAAAGTTGTGAGCAGGGTGTTTTCGCAGGTCAGCAAGACGATCAGGAGTGCGGGGTAAGGGGACGTGCACGTCGTCATCATGGGCTGCGGGCGAGTGGGAGCCGCTCTCGCGCAGACCCTCGAACAGCAGGGGCACACCGTCGCGGTCGTGGACCAGGACCCGACGGCTTTCCGTCGTCTGGGGTCGGGCTTCGGCGGCCGTCGCGTCACGGGCGTGGGTTTCGATCAGGACACGTTGCGTGAGGCGGGCATCGAGGAGGCCGGTGCCTTCGCCGCGGTGAGCAGCGGCGACAACTCGAACATCATCGCGGCGCGGGTCGCGCGCGAGATGTTCGGCATCGAGAACGTGGCCGCGCGGATCTACGACCCGCGGCGGGCCGAGGTGTACCAGCGCCTCGGCATTCCGACGGTCGCGACGGTCCGCTGGACCGCCGACCAGATGCTGCGCCGGCTGCTGCCGTCCGGCGCGGAGCCGCTGTGGCGCGACCCGAGCGGCGCGGTCCAGCTCGCCGAGGTCCACACCTCCCCGGCGTGGATCGGTCACAAGGTGAGCCGGCTCCAGGAGGAGACCGGCGTGCGCGTCGCCTTCCTCACCCGACTGGGCGAAGCGATTCTGCCGACCTCGCAGACGGTGCTGCAGGAGGGCGACCTGGTCCACGTGATGATGCGCACGGAGGAGATCGCGAAGGTCGAGGCGGCCTTCGCCGAAGGTCCCGAGGAGGGCGGTCACTGATGCGTGTCGCTATTGCGGGCGCGGGCGCGGTGGGCCGGTCCATCGCCGGCGAGCTGTTGGAGAACGGTCACGAGGTCCTGCTGGTCGACAAGGCTCCGACCGCCATCTCGGTGGAGCGGGTGCCCCAGGCGGAGTGGCTGTTGGCCGACGCCTGTGAGATCACCTCGCTCGACGAGGCGGCGCTGCAGCGCTGCAACGTGGTGATCGCGGCGACCGGTGACGACAAGGTGAACCTGGTGGTCTCGCTGCTCGCGAAGACCGAGTACGGCGTGCCGCGCGTGGTCGCCCGGGTGAACAACCCGAAGAACGAGTGGCTGTTCAGCGAGGCCTGGGGCGTGGACGTCGCCGTCTCGACACCGCGTCTGATGTCGGCCCTGGTCGAGGAGGCGGTGAGCGTCGGCGATCTGGTCCGGCTGCTGCGCTTCAGCCACGGTGACGCGAACCTGGTCGAGTTGACGCTCCCGCCGGAGTCTGCGGTCACCGGCACCCAGGTCGGGGAGGTGGCCTGGCCCCAGGACACCTCGCTGGTGACGATCATCCGCGGTTCCCGGGTGCTCACGCCGGGCCCCGAGGAGACCCTCGAGGCCGGTGACGAGCTGTTGTTCGTGGCGGCACAGGCCCGCGAAGAGCAGTTGGAGGACCTGCTGCAGGTCCGCCGCGAGGCCGGTTCGGAGTCCTGACGCCCCCGGCCGTGCGTTCCGGGTCCCGGAGGAGCGGTGCGGGGAGTCCGGGCGCCTTGCGGCCCGGGGCCGGTCAGGTGGTACGAGTACGGAAGGGGG